>SYEN01000544.1 GCA_005800795.1 Burkholderiales bacterium
GACGCCGATGATCTGATCGCCGACGTGACACAGGCTTTTGAGCGGTTGGCAAAGGCGGCGTAGGGCAACAGACGTTCGCGTATGACTGCCTGCAGTGCTGTTGCACCGCAGTGCGTATGCGTTCGCGGTGTGCACATCGTTTTTCATAAGGTAATTCCATGGACATGCTGATTGTCATTTCGCTCATTCTTCTGAATGGGCTGTTCGCCATGTCGGAGGTGGCGTTGCTCACGGCGCGCCGGTCGCGGCTGGAATCGATGGCGAACGACGGCGATGCACTGGCGGCGGCGGCGATTGAACTGAGCGCAGATCCAACGCGATTTTTGTCGACCATACAGATCGGCATTACGTCCATAGGGTTGCTCAACGGCATTTTCGGCGAGGCGGTGTTTGCAGCGCCGCTGTCGGCCTGGTTGCAGACGCAAGGACTGGAGCCGCAGATCAGCAAAATTGCCGCAACCATGGTAATCGTCGTGTCGATTACGTATGCTTCCATCGTGGTCGGCGAGCTGGTGCCCAAGCGGCTGGGCCAGCATAACGCCGAGGCCATCGCACGCCTGGTCGCCTGGCCCATGCGCCTGCTGGCGATGATTTCAGCGCCATTCGTGCATCTGCTGGCAGCTTCAACCAATGGCATACTCAAGCCATTGCTTCGCCTGTTGCGTATTCAGACGCAGGAAAACGGGTCGCAAGCGTTGTCGGCGGAAGAGCTTCGTACTATTGTGCTCGAATCCTCCAACATTCTGCCGAAAAAGCACGGCGCGATTTTGTTGAATCTGTTCGAACTCGAAGACATCACGGTGGACGACGTGATGGTGCCGCGCAGCCAGATCGAAACCATCAATCTGGCGGCGCCGCTGGAGGAAATCACCCATCAACTCACCACGTCGCACCACCGGCGCGTGATTGCCTACACCAGCCAAACTGACGATATTGCGGGTACCATCCGCATACGCCATGCCTTGAATCTGCTTCATCGCGATGAACTCTCCGTGGAATCGCTACGCAAGCTGGTGCGCCCGCCGGTTTTCGTACTCTCGGGCACGCCGCTGTTCACCCAGTTGCAGACCTTTCAGGAAAGCCAGGGGCGGCTGGGGTTGATCGTGGATGAGTATGGAGAGCTGCAGGGGCTGGTGACGCTGGAAGACATACTCGAGGAAATCATTGGCGAATTCACCACAAATTCGCCGATGCGCGCGGGCGGCTACACGAAGCAGGCGGATGGCAGCTATTTGATCGAAGGCAGCACCTTGCTTCGTGACTTAAACCGTAAACTGGGATTTGCTTTCCCGCTGGACGGCCCCAAGACGCTCAATGGATTGCTGCTGGAGCATTTTCGGGACATTCCAGAGCCCAACACCAGCGTTAAAATCACCGGGGTTCCGCTGGAGATCGTGCAAACGCAGGGGCGCGTGGTTAAGGTGGTTAGGGTGTTGCCGGCGGTTCCACTTTCAGCGCAACAACCAGTGATCGAGCCGGCTGATCAGGCCAAATAGCCTTTACAATGAGCCACAATCGATGCATTATTAAGAAGTTGCGCTAACTCATTGGTTAGATTGAGCATTTTAAAATCACCCCAGCTGATTTGACAGCTTGGAGGCGAGTGTAAGGGGAAATCCATGGCAACTGCTGCGGTAGCCAGAAAAGGCCAAGTCACCCAAGAAGCCACCTACCTGTGGACCGGTAAGGACAAGGCAGGGAAAACCGTGCGTGGCGAAGTTCGCGCCAACGGCGAAGCGCAGGTCAGCGCCACGCTACGCCGCCAAGGTATTAAGATTGATTCGGTCAAGAAGCAGCGGTTGAAATCCGGTGGCAAGGCTTCCGACAAGGACATCACGCTGTTTACCCGGCAGTTGGCAACCATGCTCAAATCAGGCGTGCCACTGCTTCAGGCGTTCGATATTGTTGGCAAAGGCCATGAAAACCCTGCGGTTGCACGCTTGGTGCAGGATCTGAAAACCGAGGTGGAGACTGGCTCCAGTCTAAAACAGGCGTTTGAGAAGCATCCGCTGTATTTTGATGCACTATTCTGTAATCTGGTGGGCGCGGGAGAACAGGCGGGTATTCTGGAAAGTTTGCTCGATCGATTGGCCACGTATAAAGAAAAAATCATGGCCATCAAGAGCAAAATCAAGGCAGCACTCTTTTACCCTGTATCGATTATTGTGGTGGCGTTCGTGATTACGGCGGTCATCATGATTTTTGTGATTCCTGCGTTTAAGCAGGTCTTTTCGACATTTGGCGCGGATCTGCCCGCGCCAACGGTTGTGGTGATGACCATCTCGGAATACTTTGTCAAATACTGGTTCGTGATTTTCGGCGGCATCGGGGCGGGCGGTTACGCTTTCTTTTATACGTGGAAGCGATCCGTGAAAATGCAGATACTCATGGATCGGTTGATGCTGCGCATGCCGATATTCGGCTCGCTAATCCGCAAGTCCGCCGTGGCCCGGTGGACGCGCACACTTTCTACCATGTTTGCAGCCGGCGTACCGCTGGTCGAGGCGCTGGATTCAGTCGCGGGTGCCTCGGGCAATTACGAGTACTTTGCCGCCACCAAGAAAATTCAGAGCGAAGTGGCTACCGGTGCCAGTCTGACCGGCTCAATGCAAAATTCCGGTGTGTTTACCAACATGGTGGTGATGATGGTATCCATCGGGGAGGAATCGGGGTCGTTAGATTCGATGCTGAGCAAGGTCGCTGACTTTTACGAGGCGGAGGTCGATGACGCGGTGGCGGCGTTGTCGAGCTTGATGGAGCCGCTCATCATGGTTGTTCTAGGCACCCTGATCGGCGGCATGGTGATCGCAATGTATTTGCCGATATTCAAGATGGGTTCCGTGGTCTGACGCGACCGTGCAGGCGCGCCAGCCGAATGGCGCCGCACGGCGCCCTAAGCCAGAAGGCATGGACTGTGTGAAAGCGCAGATCCGGTGAGCCAGCTTGCTGATGCGTCAGTAGCCATATTGGCGGCTGTATTGCTGGGGCTGGCCATCGGTAGTTTCCTCAACGTAGTCATTCATCGTTTGCCGAAAATGATGGAGCGGCAGTGGCGTGCCGAATGCGCCGAGTTGAATGCTGGACAGATTACGGAGGGCGTGGCGGAGGAGCGCTACAACCTCTTCGTGCCGCGCTCGCGCTGTCCCGGTTGCGCGCAGCCGATTACCGCGCTGCAGAACATTCCCGTAGTCAGCTACGTGATGCTGGGCGGGAAATGTGCAAACTGCAAAGCACGCATCTCTCCGCGTTACCCCTTTGTGGAAGTGATTGCCGGCGCGCTGGCAGGTTATGCGGCATGGCGGTTTGGCGCAACGCCAGCGGGCGTGGGGGCAATGGTTTTCGTGTTTGCGATGATTGCGCTTACATTCATCGATCTCGATACGTTTTATTTGCCCGATGACATCACGTTGCCACTGCTGTGGGCCGGATTGTTGTTCAACGTTACAGGCACATTCGTGGATTTGCCATCGGCCGTCATCGGGGCGGCCTGCGGCTACCTGGCGCTGTGGTCGGTGTTTTGGCTGTTCAAGCTGGTCACAGGCAAGGAGGGCATGGGTTACGGCGATTTCAAATTGCTGGCTGCCATAGGGGCGTGGCTGGGATGGCAGGTGCTGCCGCTGGTGATCTTGCTGTCCGCCAGCGTCGGTGCGGTGATCGGCATCGGTCTGATGATTCTTGCGCGGCATGGCCGCGAAACGCCCATCCCGTTCGGGCCGTATTTGGCTATTGCTGGTGTGATCGCATTGTTTCACGGGGCGGCCATTAACCGCAGTTACCTGAGTTTCCTCTAGGCGTGCCCCATCGCGCGGGCCAGGCCAGCGTTCTGGCCAAGCCGGGCTGGGAATGGGTTCAAGCCCTTTATGGCCCTTTATTTTTTTCGATTTTTGGTGAATACTTGCCCGCATCCTCAACTGCCTCGGGCGCTTTGTGATCAGCTACGAGTATCCGCTTAGCGAGCGCGTGCGCACCCTCCTGCGGTTCGAGGATTTGTACGAGCGTGTCGAGTATTTTCTGGCTAAATCCGATGCGCTGGAACATCACTCCGCATTGGTTTCCATCTTCGAGATTCTTGAAGTCGCCAGCCGCGCTGATCTGAAGTCTGATCTGCTGCAGGAACTCGAACGTCAGAAACACGTTCTGGAATCGTTGCGTGAAAATCCGGACATCTCAGAGGCGGCGCTTGACGACATTTTGTGGAAAATTAATCAGGCGGCGTCCAAGCTTTTTCAGGCCTCAGGCAAAGCCGGGCAGGAATTGCGCGAAAACGAATGGCTGATGGGCATCAAGCAGCGTACTGGCATTCCCGGCGGCGTGTGCGAATTCGATCTGCCTTCGTATCACTTCTGGTTGCAGCAAAATAGCGATCAGCGCCGCCATGATCTGAATCAGTGGCTGTCGCCGTTCGTACCCATCCGCGAGGCCATAGTGATCGTGTTACGTCTGCTGCGTGAAAGCGGCAAGAGCACCACGCTGGTGGCGCATCAGGGCATGTACCAGCAGATGATGGCTGGACGCGTGACGCAGATGTTGCGCATCCTTTTATCGCGCAATTACCAGTGTGTGCCGGAAATCAGCGCCAACAAATACGCGCTCAATATCCGTTTTACCACCAATGAAGGCGGGCAGCGTCCGAAAACGGCGGAAACCGATGTCGAGTTTGATCTGACTTTTTGTAACTTGTAACTTTTAGTTTGTAGCCTTTATTCGCATCATGGCCGAACGCCTGGTCAATTGTCCGCGCTGCGGCGCCAAGGTCGCATGGAGCACCGGGAACCCGTGGCGGCCGTTCTGTTCCGAACACTGCAAGACCATGGATCTGGGCGCGTGGGCCAGCGAGTCCTATCGTATTCCGGTGGTAGAATACGATGATATCGACGAACAGGATTTGCTTAATCTGCCGGCAGGCGATGAAGGCAAGCCGTCGCTAAACTAACGCCACGGGCTTTACAACCACGCGCCGCGCAGCATCGCGATGCCGTGAGCACCGTGCCGCCGTGCATGGACGCAATCCGCGGGTTGCATGCCGCCGATCGCGTATATCGGCATGGTGGTGTCGGTTACGCATCGCGCGAAACCGTCCCAGCCCAGCACCGCCGCGCCGGGATGCGTGGGCGTTGTCGCGACGGGCCCTGCCACCGCGAAGTCCGCGCCGAGCCGCGTTGCGGCTGACAGTTCTTCTGGGCTATGGCACGAAGCCGCCACCCATTCGCACGCCGGGCGCGCGTGAAGTGTATGCAACTGCGCGGAAGTCAGATGCACGCCATCCGCACCTGTGGCATTTGCAAGATCCGCGTCGCCGTTGATCAATACGCGGGCTCCGTGTTGGTGGGCGCATTCGACTACCTGCGCAGTGAAACGGCGTAACGCATGGGCGGTCATGGTCTTTTCACGCACCTGAACAAGCTTCAGGCCATTATCGAGCGCCATCTTGAGCTTGTGTTGGAACGCGTCAACTCCCATCGCCATCGCCTGTGTGATGCCGTAGTGATCAGGCAATGCCAGTGCGCGCAGTATCGGGCCGTTCGCCGGCAACATCGGCGATGCATCCGGCGCAGTGGCGGTTTGCCAGGCAAAGCGCTGGCCCTCGCGCCCGTGCACCTCACCACGCCAGCGGTAAATGCGAAAAAACCGCAGGCGTACCGCAGCGTGCGGATATTCAAAATCACGGGTAAGCCATGGATACACATCTTCGGCATCCACCTGGATGCCCAGTTCTTCGTGCAGCTCGCGGCACATCGCGTGTGTGGCCGATTCGCCGGGTTCAACTTTGCCGCCCGGAAACTCCCAGTAGCCTTCAAACGCCTTGCCTGAGGGACGTTGTGCCAGCAAGAAGCTGCGGCCCGTATCGCGGATCAATACTGCCGCAGCAACTTCGATACGGCGTTGAGATTCAGATGCCATGCGCAGGGCTGGGGTTGCTGGGCTACTTGCGGCGCGTCGCTGACAGGCGCTTGCGCCCCGCCCAGTCGCGCGCGAACTGCCACGCCACGCGCCCACTGCGCGAACCGCGTTGCAGCGACCATTGCAGCGCCGCGTGCTTCACTTCATCGCTGCGCACGCCGCCCGCTTTGAAATGATCCAGCCATACGCCGACGATGCGCAGGTATTCATCCTGGTCAAAAGGATAAAACGACACCCACAGGCCGAAGCGTTCCGACAGTGAAACTTTTTCCTCGGATGTTTCGCCGGGATGAATTTCCCCGCCGACGTGTTTGTATTCAAGATTTTCGTTCATGAACTCGGGCATCAGATGACGCCGGTTCGAGGTGGCGTAGATCAGACAGTTTTCCGAAGCGGCGGCGATCGAACCGTCGAGAATCACCTTCAGCGCCTTGTAACCCGGTTCGTCGGCCTCGAACGACAGATCATCGCAATACAGTACGAAGCGTTCGGGGCGCCGGTAAATCATTTCGACGATGTCCGGCAAATCGATCAAATCCTGCTTCTCAACTTCGATCAGACGCAAGCCGCGGGGTGCGTATTTGTTGAGCAGCGCCTTGACTAGCGACGATTTGCCGGTGCCGCGCGCACCCGTGAGCAGCACGTTGTTGGCGGGATGGCCTTCGACGAACTGCCGTGTGTTTTGCTCGACCAGTGATTTCTGCTCGTCAATGCCACACAGCGCCTTGATGTCGATGCGGTGTACTTGTGGCACAGGTTGGAGCGTGCCGCGCCCATTGAATTTACGCCAACGAAACGCGATGGCGGCTTTCCAGTCTACGGGTACTGGTTCAGCGGGTAATAATTTTTCCAGCCGCGCCACCAGCGATTCGGCGCGGGTGAGCCAATGACTTACATCGGACATCGTGAGAGGGTTTTCGTAACTATCTATTTTTATTGAGTTATTTTCGTGGCGTGTATTTGCGAGCTTACGTGCGGTATTCAGCGTTGATTTTCACGTAGTCATACGAGAAATCGCAAGTCCACACGGTCTGTTCCGCGCCGCCGCGCCCCAGCGCTACGTGGATATCAATCTCAGCGGGCTTCATTACACGCGCGCCATCTTCTTCACGGTACGCGGGATCGCGTCCGCCGTTGAGCAGCACACGCACGTCACCGAGCCAGATCGAAACTTTCGACACGTCCATGTTTGCCACGCCTGCATTGCCGATGGCCATGATCAGCCGGCCGAGATTCGGATCCGACGCGAAGAATGCGGTTTTCACCAACGGCGAATGCGCGATGCATTTGCCCACGCGCGCGGCTTCGTCGTCGCTGGTCGCGCCGCTCACGCGGATGGTGATGAATTTGGTCGCGCCTTCACCATCGCGTGCGATGGCTTGCGCGAGTGGTGTGGCAACGGCGAGCACTGTCGCGTGCAGCGCTGCGTAATCAGCGGACGTTGCGTCGGTGATTTCGGCATTGCCCGCGCGCCCGCTGGCGATCAGCATGAAGGAGTCGTTGGTGGAGGTGTCGCCATCCACTGTCACGCGGTTGAACGATTTGTCCGCGATTTCCTTCACCATGCGCTGCAATAATGGTTGGGCAATTGCGGCGTTAGTTGCGATGTAGGTCAGCATCGTCGCCATATTGGGTTGCAACATGCCGACGCCTTTGGCTATGCCGGTGACGTGTATCCGTTTGCCGCCGACGGTGGCGCTTGCCGACGCGCCCTTGGGCACGGTGTCGGTGGTCATAATGGCGGCGGCGGCGTCGGCCCAATGGTTGGCCGCGAGCGAATTTGCACAAGCCGGCATGGCGGCTTCTATGCGATCCACCGGCAGGTGTTCAAGAATCACGCCAGTGGAGAACGGCAACACCGCTTCGGGCGCGCAGCCGATCAGCTTGGCAGCTGCGGCGCAGGTTGCGCGCGCGGCGGCCAAGCCCTGTTCGCCGGTGCCGCAATTGGCGTTGCCTGCGTTGACCACAATCGCGCTGACGGGCGTGCCTGCGTTAATGCGCTCGCGGCAAACCAGCACGGGTGCCGCGGCAAAGCTGTTTTGCGTGAACACGCCCGCCACGCGCGTACCTGGCGCAAAGCGCATCAGCATCAGATCGCGGCGGCCCGCCTTGCGAATGCCGGCTTCAGCAAAACCCAACTTTACGCCATCGATCGGGGCGAGTTTGGCAGGATCGGGAGCGGATAGATTGACAGCCATGGTATTACCTGTGTATCTGTAAGAATTTGTTTTAATTGATATTTTTATTCAGTAAATGGCGGGCGATTACGACAGCCGCCCGTGACACACCTTGAATTTTTTGCCTGACCCACACGGACAAGGATCGTTGCGGCCCACCTTCTGGCCGGTGCGCACGAATGGCTGCTGCGCTTGTTGCGCGGCGGCTTCTTGCGCTTCGCCACCTTCGTCGCCGTTGCCCGCCGCACCATCAAAATCCGCATGACGATATTGCACGTTGGTCGGTGCCGCATGTTCCTCCGGCGGCAATTCATCTGCACTGCGGATACGCACGGTTATCAGCGTCTTGGTGACTTCTGCCTTGATCGTATCGAGCAGCATCGTGAACAGTTCGAACGCTTCACGCTTGTATTCCTGCGTCGGATTTTTCTGCGCGTACGAACGCAGATGGATACCCTGACGCAGATGGTCGAGCGAGGACAGATGTTCACGCCAATGCGTGTCGATGCTTTGCAGCAGCAGCGCGCGCTCGTACTGGCGCATGGCGCCGGCCTCAACCACCGCCACCTTGTCGGTATACGCTTTATGCGCGGCTTCGACGATGCGCTTGCGCAAATCTTCTTCTTCAAGACCTGTTTCATCCTTCAGCCACTGCTGCACCGGAAGTTGCAGCGTGAGCTCGCTGTCCAGCGTGCGCTCCAAGGCAGGCACGTCCCATTGCTCCTCGAGACTGCCTTCGGGTATGTGCTGCAATACATAGCCGGCAACCACATCGGCCCGCATGGCGGTAATGGTTTCCGACATGTCTTCGGCGTCGAGCAACTCGTTGCGCTGCTGGTAAATCACCTTGCGCTGATCGTTGGCTACATCGTCGTATTCGAGCAGATGCTTGCGTA
>SYEN01000545.1 GCA_005800795.1 Burkholderiales bacterium
CTTCAGCCCGCGCTTTTTATGGATGTGGCCCAACGCTCGCATCTCGGTAATGGGGGGCGAACAGGCCGCCGGCGTGCTGGCACAGATCAAACGCGACACGCTCGAAAAATCCGGCGCCAGCTGGAGCATCGAGGACGAAGCCGCCTTTAAAGCGCCGATTCTCGAACAATACGCGCGCCAGTCGAGCGCCCGGTACGCCTCTGCACGGCTGTGGGACGACGGCATCATCGCGCCCCAGGACACACGCCACATGTTGTCGCTGGGACTGGCCGCTGCAGCCTGCGCACCTATCGAGCCGACGCGCTTTGGCGTGTTTCGCATGTAAGCGGTCGCGACGCCGGCATGCGCAACATGGGCCCGAAATCTTCGCAATGGCTGGCCGCCAACGGCATACACACACTGGACGACTTGCGCGAGGTGGGCGTGGTCACCGCGTATAATCTGTTGCGCGCGCACGTCCATAACGCCACGCTGAATCTGGTTTGGGCGATGCAGGGTGCGCTGATGGATGTGCACTGGAGCGACATCCCGGAACCCGTCAAACAAGACCTCAGGCAAAGAATCAAACAATGCGCGTGAAGAAGAAAGCCCCCGCCGGCGTCCGCACTTGCGTGATAACCCGCGTCGACGCCGACGGCAATGCTTCGATCACGCTCAACCGGCCCGAGGTTCACAACGCCTTCGATGCGATCATGACGCGCGAACTCACAGCCACGCTGAAAAAACTCGATGCCAACCCGAAGGTGCGCGCAGTGGTGCTGCTGGGCGCCGGGCCAAGCTTTTGCGCCGGCGCGGATATCAAGCACATGAAAGCCAGCGCGAAGTTTACGCACCGGCAAAATTACAGGATCGCGCAGGAATCGGCGACCATGTTTCACACGCTCTACAGCCTTTCGAAGCCGACGATTGCCTGCATCCATGGTGCGGTACGCGGCGGCGGCCTGGGTGTGGTGGCGGCGTGTGACATCGCCATCGCTGCGCGCACCGCGACGTTTCGTCTGTCCGAAGTCAAAATCGGTCTGATTCCGTCGATGATCAGCCCCTACGTGACCGCAGCGATAGGCCAGCGGCAGGCCAGGCGCTACTTCATCACCGGCGAAGAGTTCGACGCCAGCGAAGCATGGCGCATCGGCCTGGTGCATGACATTGTTGAAGAAGCGGAACTGAATGGCGCGATCAGCGGCATGCTCGCGCAACTGTATTCCAGCGGGCCGCGTGCAATACGCGCAGCGAAACAGCTGATAGATCTCAACGCCCCTTCCGCCATCGATCAGCGCCTGCGTGATGAAACCGCCAGGCGCATCGCGGAAATACGGGCAACGGACGAGGGCCAGGAAGGCTTGAGCGCGTTTTTGGAAAAGCGCAAACCCAACTGGGTCGAGCCGAAAAAGCCCGTGAAAACACAATCCCGGAAATCTTGACCGTTGATTGATAAGGAAGCCTCATGTCTCTCCCCAGAAAAGTCACCCTTGTCGACGTAGGCCCGCGCGACGGCCTCCAAAATGAAGCCCAGCCGGTGTCCACCGCCGTCAAAATTGAACTCATACACCGCTTGCAGGAGGCCGGCCTGCCGTCGGTGCAGGCCACTGCGTTTGTGTCCCCCAAGTGGGTGCCACAGATGGCGGATAACGCCGAGGTGATGGCCGGCATCACGCGCAAGCCGGGTGTGGCGTACCCGGTGCTGGTGCCCAACCGCAAGGGGCTGGATGCGGCAATGGCCGCTGGCGCCAAAGAGATCGTGGTGTTCGGCGCGGCAACCGAGGCGTTCTCGAAAAAGAACACCAACTGCACGATTGCCGAAGGCGTGGCGCGCTTTTCCGAGGTGTGTGATGAAGCTCTGAAGAACGGGATCAAGGTGCGCGGCGATATTTCGGTGTGTCTGGGTTGCCCGTACGAAGGCGAAGTCAGCGCGGACGCCGTCGCGCACGTGGCGCGCGAGATGGCACAGATCGGCTGCGGGCAAATCACCATCTGCGACACCATCGGCACCGGCACCGCAGGCAAAACGCGCGCGGCCATCGAAGCGGTGGCCAAACACATTGCCATCGAGCGGCTCGCGATCCACATGCATGATACCTACGGTCAGGCCATCGCCAATATTTACGCCGCGTTGGAATGCGGCATCACCATTTTCGACAGTTCTGTGGCAGGGCTCGGCGGCTGCCCCTATGCCAAAGGTGCAACCGGCAACGTAGCGACTGAGGACGTGCTGTATTTGCTCGATGGCCTGGGCATTGAAACCGGCGTGGACATGAAAAAGCTGATCGCCGCCGGTGAGTTTATTTGCGGCGTGCTGGGGCGGCCCACCTCGTCGCGCGCAGCCAAGGCGCTGGCTGCGAAAATGGCGGCGTGATTTTCCCGTTGCCCGCACGTGAGCTATGCCCTCGAAGACCCGAACAATGATTATGAGTCACCTTGCGTGCGCATCTGCGTGATCAATCAACGCAGCGGCTACTGCGAAGGGTGCGGACGCACGCTGCGCGAGATTTCCTACTGGACGCGCTACAGCGCCGGAGAACGCCACCGCATTTTGCAGGCCTTGCCCGCCCGCAAAGGCACGAGTGGTCAAAATGATTTATAAAGTGGGTCTATACGGTATGTCCCCCCTTCTCCCAATCCCTCACACCCGTGCGCCGGGGCGAGGGAACTTCTTTTTGCCAAGCGACTGATCATGCCTTTAACCACACCCCAACCCCGCACCGCCATCCACAAACGCGCCATCGAATGCCAGGGCTATGAACGCACCGACGGTTTATGGGACATCGAAGCGCACCTGGTCGACAGCAAATTCCACGCACACAAGCGCCGCGACAATGAAACCCTGCGGCAGCCCGGCCAGCCCGTGCATAACATGTGGATACGGCTCACCATTGATCTGGACATGTTGATACATGAAGCCGAAGCCATCACCGACGACGGCCCGCATCCCACTTGCGGTGATATCGCGGTGAATTTCAAGCGGCTCGAGGGCGTCACCATCGGCCCCGGGTGGCGGCGTGAAATTCGCCTGCGACTGGGCGGCATTCACGGCTGCACGCATCTGGTCGAACTGCTCGGGCCGCTGGGCACCACCGCGTTTCAGGCGACCGGCCGCGCGCGTGAAGCGCGCAACGCGGGCCAGCCCATCACGCGCAAGCCGTATCAGATTAACTCGTGCCACATCTACGACGAAGCCGGGCCCGAGGTAAAACGGCGCTGGCCACAGTACGTCATCACTACCAATACCCCAAGCGCGAATAATACGTAACTAATTGTTTTTATTGATATTTTTATGTAGCGCGCGGGCCATCGGTGCGAACACGCCGAAGATGCCAATGCTAATGTAAGCCAACCCCCACGCCAGTGCGTTGCGATTGCCGCCGGCGATATCCAGCACCGCGCCAAACACGAGCGGTGCCACCAGCGCGGCGCTAAAACCCACGACCGAAGACACCGCCATCATCGCGCCGCGTTGATCGGAGTGCGCCGAGCCGATGGCGCCCGCCGTCAACGCGGCAGAGTCGCCCAGCATCAATCCGTAGTGCACGCACATGAGGACGAACACCGCCGCCGACGGCAGCCCGGCAGTAAACCCCAGCACACAAGTGACCACGCCCGAGGCGGTCATGAAAGTAAAAATAATGCGCTCGCGGCCAAAGCGCAGCGCGAGTTCGTTGCCGGTGACGCTCATCAGCGGGCCGCACAGATTAATCAGTGCGGCGAGCGTTGCCGCGCTCAAAGCCACCACGGCAGTGCCCGCGGGTTGCAGCGTCGCTGTAAAGGTGAGAAAAGCGACCATCCACGCGCGCTGCGCAAACAGTTCGTAGCTGTGTAGCGCGTAACCAAGAATGTAATAACGCGTGGCACGATTGGCCAGCACCGGGCGGAAATCCAGCAGCGCTGTGGCGGCTTTTTGCGCACGTGTGTGTCCGCGCGGCATCAATAAGTTCACCAGAACCGCGGCGATCACGGGCCCGATGGCGCCGAACACAAACGCGGCCTGCCAGCCATGGCGCGCAGCGAGTGCGCCCGATGCAAAAATCGACAGGCTCGACCCCACGCCGAAACACGCTGCGTAGAACGCCGTGGCCCGCGCCTGCGCACTGCCTTGCAGCGGGTCGGTCAGCGTTTTCAGGCCCGGCATGTAAGTGCCGCCCAAACCAGCGCCGATCACGAACTGAAACAGCAGTGCCGTCCAAAAGCCTTGCGCAAACAGCGCGAAGCCCGCCGCGCCCAACGCGGACAAACAGCACGCGCCCAGATAGATGCGCCGCGAATCGATGCGGTCGGTCAGTGCACTCAACACCGGCACCGCCGTCATGTAACCGGCAAAGGCAATGCCGCCGATCAAGCCCGCTTCGGTATTGGAAAGCTGCCACGATTTTTGAAACAACGGTAGCAACGTGACAAAGGCGGCAAAAGCCGCCATGCTGAAAGACTCGGCCACGCACATGATCAACGTCATGGCAATGGCGGAGCGGGGCTTGCTCACACTAAGCGTGCCGGACAAAAGAACTCAACGGGCCCGCAAATCAGGCTGCGACTTCGGCCAATCAGCGGCCCAAGCTCAGTGCGAACAGCTACTTTTTCCCATTCGCCCCGGGTGATTGGACTGCGCCCGGGACAAACAGCGCGCATCGAAGCCGAAGCCTGTCCTGCGCACTGCCGAAGGAAGGGCACGCTCATTCTGTGGGGCGCACTAAACCGCACCCGCCTTCTTCAGCAGCGCCGCCAGCGCCTCCGCCATGCGCCGGTAGCCCTTGGCGTTCGGGTGTATCGGATCGGATTTCTGATCGAGCTTGTACAGCACGTCGGCGACGATTTTGCCTTCGTAGGGAATGCCAAACTCTTTGGCGATCTCCTCGTAAAAAGGCGGCGCGCTGGTAACCAGCGCAGGCTTGGGTACGCCCATCAGCACCACGGCAATGCCTTGCGCCTTGATGGTTTGGATAATCGTGCGCAAGTTGGATCGGGTCTGCGCTTCGTTTAATTTGCGCAACATGTCGTTGCCGCCGAGACACACGATCATGAGCTTCGGTTTATGTTCGTCGATCACCGATTGCAGGCGCGCCAAGCCGCCTTCAGTGACTTCGCCCGGCACCCCTGCACGCACCACGGCGCGCCCGATGAGTTGGCCCAGCACGATGGGGTAACTCTCCGCTTCGCTTGCGCCAGTACCAAAAGTGAGGCTGTCACCGAACGCGACGACGATATCGGAGGGCGCGAGTTTGCCCATCTTGGGGACGCTGCCGCCGCAGCCGGCGAAGAACGCCACCCACAGAAATAATACATAAGTATTTGTTTTTATTGATTTTTTCATTTACCCCTCACCACACGTCCACGCTTGAAATCGGTGATGATTTCGCGCGCGGCATTATGGCCCGGCGCGCCAGTCACTCCGCCGCCGGGATGTGTGCCCGAACCACACATGTAGAGGCCCGCCAGTGGCCCGCGATACGCGCCATGGCCCAGCAGCGGGCGAGCACTCCACAGTTG
Source organism: Burkholderiales bacterium (assembly GCA_005800795.1). Classification (GTDB taxonomy): domain Bacteria; phylum Pseudomonadota; class Gammaproteobacteria; order Burkholderiales; family SG8-41; genus UBA5216. Next base: position 5,476 of record SYEN01000545.1, read on the forward strand.
ATCCAGCGTCAGCGCGCCATGGAATATATCGCCGCCCGTAAGGCCAAACCGGTTTTCAAGATCCAGCGGCGACAGCGCCGTGCGGGCCAGCACGCTGGCCTTGAAATTCGGCGCGTACTGCGTGACGGTGTCGATAATCAGATCCGCCGCCGGCTCGCGGATGTCGTTCCAGTTCAATCCGTTGGGCAGCTCCGGGTTGAAGTGCTGGCAGAAGAGACTCGCCACGTGTTGGCCTGGTGGCGCCAGGCTGTCATCCACCGTTGATGGAATCAGCACCTCAACCACCGGTTTGCGCGAGCAACCCAGCGTGCGCGCGTCAAAATACGCCTGCTCCATGTAGTGCAGCGACGGCGCGAGGATGATGCCCGACTTGTGGTGATCCTGCGCGTGCTTGCCCGGCAGGCAGATGAACTCCGGCAACTCGGATAACGCGACATTCATGCGGAATGTACCTGATGCGCATTTGTAGTTGCGCATGCGGCGCAGAAAATCCTCGTCGAGCGCGTGCTGCGGCACCAGCTTCGTATACAGCAACTTCGGATTCACACCCGACACCACGCAGCGCGCTTCGATCACGCGTCCATCGGCGAGTTGCACGCCCTGCACGCCGCGCATGTCGGTCACCACCTGAGCAACCTCGCTGCCGGTGGTGATTTCGACGCCGCGCCCCTCGGCCTCTTTGCTCATGGCCTGCGTGA
>SYEN01000546.1 GCA_005800795.1 Burkholderiales bacterium
CGAAGTTGATTGCGCACCGGGGAAACCGGCTTCCTCCATGGTAAGCAAATCGGGGGCGACAGCCACGCGCGTGGGTGTCGTCACCGCCAGCGCGCGCAACCGCCCGCTGCGCAGGTGCGGCATGGATGAGGGAATGCCATTAAAGAAAAACTGGATTTGCCCGGCGATCAAATCGGTGACGCCGGGGGTGCTTCCCTTGTACGGTACATGCGTGAATTGCACGCCGGCCACCGACTGGAACAATTCCGCCGTGAGATGCGAACCTGTGCCACTGCCTGCCGAACCGAAATTGAGCGTGCCGGGTTTGGCTTTGGCGAGCGCCGCCAGTTCCTTCGCTGATTTTGCAGGAAGCGACGGATGCACCAGCAACATATACGCTGCAGAGGCCAATTGCGTCACCGGCGAAAAATCGCGTAACGGGTCGTAGCCGAGCTTGCGATAAAGAGCCGGACTGATGGCAATGTTGCCGATGGTGCCCATCAACAGGGTGTGCCCATCGGGCGCGGCCTTGGCCACGATTTCCGTGCCGACAATGCCGCCGGAACCGGGCCGGTTGTCGATCACCACCTGCTGGCCCAGCCGCTCGGCTATCTTGGGCGCAACGGCGCGCGCCACCAAGTCCGTGCTGCCGCCCGCGCCGTTGGGAACGATAAAGCGGATGGGGCGTGTGGGGTACGGCGGCGCGGCGGCGTGTGCCGGCGCGACGTACGTGACCAACCCCGCGAAAAAAATCGTAGCCCGCAAGAAGCACAGCGTTTTGCGGGGAACCATTCGCCGCATTTCACTATGCGCCATGTTCGTATGACCGCGGGCTACAAAGTCGATCTCCATGTGTGGAAGATGCGTTACTGCAGCGGCGAAAACGCCGACGGCATCATGATCTTGTTTTCCTGCGCCACCAGGGTATAGCCCGGCAACCCGAGCTTGGCGGCATTGGGCGGCCACGCGCCGGCGGCGGACGCCTTGTCGCGCGTGGCATTGCGCGCATCAAGTGACGGATACGGCCAGATGTGCACGAACTTATTCAAGCCGCCGAGTTCCGAATACCACGCCGCGCACAGCGGGCTGAACTTCAGACGTTCGGGCACGCCCTTTTCCCACACTGCGCGCAATTTGGGCAGATCACCCGCCGCATGCGTGTAGGTGCGCATTTCGTAATACGGCCCCATCTTGGCGGGCGGCAGTTCGGGCGACACGGAGAACGGCATGAAGATTTCCGAGCGCATGTTGACAATGAATTCGCTGATGTTCGGCGGCCAGACTTTATCTGCCACGGCAGCGGCGCGGATACGATTGCGCTCTTCGATATCCTTATAGCCCCACACGTGAATGATCTGGTTCAGCGGGCCGATTTCGGTATGCCAGAAAGCGGTCAGCGGTGAATAGGTTTTGCGTTTTTCGTAGGCTTCGCCAAAACGCTTTTCCACTTCGGCCAGCGAACGGGGTTTGATGTCGTAAGTGCGCATTTCGTAAATCATGGTGGCTCCGGTTGGTGGTTAAGTTAAAACGGAAACTGCTATTATGAAACCGTACCGCAAATCACATTCACCCGCGTACGCTTGTTCGCCGATGCGCAGCATCTTGCGGGCAGCAAAAAGTGGTGTTACGTAAGTATTTGTTTTTATTACATTTTTAGACGATATGTTCCGCCGCCGCCAGCGTGCGTGACTCGCGCTGCTTGATCGCCTCGTAACGCGCGATCAGCTTGCGCGCACGCACGATGATGGGGATATCCACCATCTTGCCGTCGAGTGTGAACGAGCCGCGGCCAGTGGCGGCGGCTTCGTCGTCGAGCTTGATGAGCTTTTGCGCGTAAGCCACTTCGGCTTCGCAGGGCGTGTATTCCTGATTGACGATGGCGACCTGCCCGGGATGAATGCAACCCGCGCCCTTGAAGCCAAAGTCGCGCGAACGGCGCACCATTTTACGAAACGCCTCCCAGTCGCCAAACCCGGCGATGCTGTCGATGAAACCCAGCGGGATAATGCCCACCGTGTTCGCGGCAAACACCATCTGTTGCTTGGGATACAGCAGCGCTTCGCCGGTCGGTTGCATATTGTTGTCAAGCGCGAAATCCTCGCCGCCCAGGTTGCAGGCTACGATGCGCGGTGACGCCCGCACAATGTCGCGTATCTGGAAAAACGCGTCCGCTGTTTCAATCATCACAATAAATTTTGTGTGGCCCACGGCCATACCACGTTTTTCTTCCAGCTCGCTGACCAGTTCGTCGAGTAACTGCACGTGCGAAGCACCGCCGATCTTGGTGCAGGCAAGGGCATCAACATCAGGGCAGATCGAGTGTTCAATGTCGTGCACGGCCTGCGACAACGGCTGGTTGAACCGCACTACCACATCGGCGCCGCCGCGCCGCACACGGGCCGCGGCTTTTTCGACCAACTTGCGTGCACCGGCCTTTTCGGAGACTGGCACGCTGTCTTCGAGGTCTAGTTGAATTACATCCGCGCCACGCGTGTGGGCCTTGTCTACGTATTTTTCGACGTTGACGGGGCAATACATCAGCGAGCGCCAAACGGGTTGTTCGCGGGTCATATAGTTTTCTCGAATTTCAAAAAGCCACCAAGCACATGGAGAGATTCATCCCTACCAATTCGTCATTCGGGCAAAGGCCAGAATGACGATGCGAATAGGCGATTTCAGTGTGCTTGGCGATCTCTGCGGTAAAAACGACTGAGTGGCTATTTCTTCCGCTGCGGCCCGGCGTAAATCACATCAGCATCCACCAGCGATTGTATCTCCGTATCACTCAACCCCAGCCCACCGAGAATCTCGCGGTTGTGCTCGCCGAGCTTCGGCGCAGGCATGCGGATTGCGCCGGGCGTGCCGGACATTTTCGGTACCACGCCGTGCATCGGTATCGTGCCCATTTCGTCATCGGGATATTCGGCAACGATTTCACGTGCCTGCACGTGCGGGTCCTGTACAAATTGCGCGATGTCGTACACCGGACCGACGGTCACTTCATGTTTGTCGAAAAATGCCAGATTCTCCGCCTGCGTCATTTTGCCGATGAAGTCACCGACAATGGCATCGAGTTCGTGCGCGTTTTTCACCCTCTCGGCGTTGGTTTTGTAGCGCGGGTTGTCCAGCAAATCCGCGCGCCCGATCACCTTGAACAGCCGCTCGGTCATCGCCTGGGTCGAGGCCGACATGCTGACCCATTTATCGTCCTTCGTGCGATACACGTTGCGCGGCGCGGCGGTGGTGGAACGGCTGCCGGTCCGTTCGCGCAACTTGCCGCCCGCCTTGTACGCCGCCGCCTGCGGCCCCATGAATGTGAACAGCGGTTCCAGCAGCGACAAATCGATCACCTGTCCTTGCCCGCCGCTGACCTCGACATGGCGCAGCGCCATCATCACCGCAAACGCACCGTAGGTGCCGGCGGTGCAATCGGCCAGTTGATTCGGCGGCAGCACCGGCTCGCGGTCGGCAAAGC
>SYEN01000547.1 GCA_005800795.1 Burkholderiales bacterium
GGCAGCCGGGCGGTGGCGGGCACGTTCAAAGCAGAGACGCTAGACGCCGCGGATGCAAGCAGAGTGACGCTGCGTGATGCCTTGCGTGAGTATGGCCTCGACCATGACCGCGTCAACGAGGCCGCGCGCCGCCGCGACGATGTGCTGGCTTTTGTTGAGCTGCATATCGAGCAAGGCCCGGTGCTGGAGTCGCTGGACCTGCCCGTGGGCGTGGTCACCGCCATCAACGGTGCAACGCGGTTTCAGATTGAAATTGAGGGCGTCGCCGGTCACGCCGGCACGGTACCCATGCACCTGCGCCACGACGCGCTGACCGCTGCCGCTGAATGTGTGCTGGCGATAGAACAACGTTGCCGCACGGAAGCCGACCTGGTGGGTACCGTGGGCAAACTGGAAACACTGCCGGGCGCGATCAACGTGATTCCCGGCAAGGTGCGCTTCACGCTGGATGTGCGTGCGCCCGCTGATGCGCAACGGCGCAAGGCTGCGGAAGACATAACGAATGCGCTACGCGCGATCTGCGAAAAACGCGAGGTCAAGTTGTCAATGACGATATTGCACGAAAACACCATCGCGGGCTGCGCGCCATGGTTAATGCAACAGTTGGATACGGCGGTGGCAGGCGCAGGCATCCAGGTTCACCGCCTGCCCAGCGGCGCGGGGCACGATGGCATGGCGATGCAGGCATTGTGCGATATCGGCATGCTGTTCGTGCGCTGCAAGGCAGGCATCAGTCACAATCCGGCAGAGTCGGTGACGGCGCAGGATGTCGAGGCTGGCGCGCGCGTATTGCTCAGCTTTATCGAAAACTTCCAATCCCAATAAAAATGACTTCCATTCGAGATTTTCTACTGACGCAACGCGAGGCGCAGACGCGTTTTCTCGCCGAGTTGGTCAAGGTTCCATCGGACAACCCACCGGGCGATTGTCAGCGCCATGCGGAGCGCGCTGCTCAGTTGTTGCGTGAACTGGGCTTTGAAGTCGAGACGCATCGTGTGCCCGATGATCTGGTCAAGGCCAACGGCATGGTGAGTTGCACCAATCTGGTAGTGCGCAAACGCTTCGGCAACGGCGGGCCGGTGATTGCACTGAACGCCCACGGCGACGTAGTGCCGCCGGGCTTGGGGTGGAGCAGTGATCCGTATGGCGCGGAAATCAAAAACGGCAGGATGTTCGGCCGTGGCGTGGCGGTATCGAAATCCGATTTCGCAACCTACGCCTACGCCTTGTTGGCGTTGGCGCAATGCAATGCCCCGCTCAACGGCGCGGTGGAACTGCATATCACCTACGACGAGGAGGTGGGTGGCGGTATCGGCCCACAATGGCTGCTGCGGCAAGGCATCAGCAAGCCCGGCTACGCGATTTGCGCGGGCTTTGCCTATGGTGTCACCACCGCGCACAACGGTTGCCTGCATGTGGAAGTGGAAGTCACGGGCCTGTCGGGCCACGCCGCCATGCCGGACAAGGGCGTGGATGCACTGGAAGCGGCGACCGCGATACTGAATGATCTTTACGCCTACCGCAAAACGCTGGGCACGGCGCGCTCCCGGATCGATGGCATCGCCAGCCCGACGCTGGTGGTGGGCTTGATCTCCGGCGGCATCAACACCAACGTAGTACCCGACCGCGTGGTGTTTCGCATCGACCGCCGCGTGATTCCCGAGGAGAATTTCGCCGAAGCCGAACGCGCGCTCAGCGAACGCATACAACAAGCCGCCGCAGGCAAACCGGGCATCACGGTCAACGTCAAACGCATTTTGCAGGCGCTGCCCTTTGTACCGCTGCCCGGGCAGGAACGCATAGTCGCCGCCATCCAGCGCCACGCGCGCGCAGTAATGGGTATCGATGCCAAGGCTCATGGCGTACCGATCTACACCGATGCCAGACACTACAGCGAGGCCGGCATACCGACCGGGCTCTCCGGCGCGGGCCCGCGCACGCTGCAAGAAGCCAACGGCCATCGTGCCGATGAAAACATCGTGCTGGATGATTTATATCAGGCCACCGAAGTGGTCGCATTGACGTTGGCGGAGTTGCTGACGTGAACAGTGACTACCCGCGCGACCTCATCGGCTACGGCGCGCAACCACCGAACGCGCAGTGGCCGGGAGGCGCGCGTGTGGCGTTGCAGTTTGTGTTGAACTACGAGGAAGGCGGCGAAAACTCCGTATTGCATGGCGATGCGGGCTCGGAAGCCTTCTTGTCGGAAATCATCGGCGCGCCCTCGTTTCCGGCGCGCCATATGTCGATGGAGTCGATCTACGATTACGGCTCTCGTGTGGGTGTGTGGCGCATCCTGGATGTGTTCCGCCGTTACGAGATGCCGCTCACGGTTTACGGTATCGCGATGGCGCTGGAACGTCACCCTGAGGTAGTAGAAGCGTTTCTGAAGAACGGCCACGAGATCGCCAGCCACGGCTGGCGCTGGATCAGTTATCAGGACATGCCGCTGGATGTCGAACGCGAACACATGCAAAAGGCCATTGAGATTCACACGCGTATCACCGGCGAACGTCCGCTCGGTTGGTACACCGGACGCACCAGCCCCAACACGCGCCAACTGGTGGTGGAAGACGGCGGCTTTGTGTACGACGCCGACGATTACAACGATGATTTGCCGTGGTACGACACGCGTTATGTAAAACCTCAGTTGATCGTGCCTTACACGCTCGA
>SYEN01000548.1 GCA_005800795.1 Burkholderiales bacterium
CATGCGCACCGGGTCTTCGCGGTACCGCTGCACCGGATCGCCAATCATGCGCAGACGCCGCTCGTGCAGATCCTTCACGCCACCGTGGTAATCGTGAACTTCCTGGGTGGCTGGGTTGTAAAACAGCGCATTGATGGTGAGATCGCGCCGGGTGGCATCCTGCTGCTGGTTGCCGAAAACGTTGTCACGCAGGATGCGGCCATGCTCGTCGGTTCGAGCGCGCTCATCCGTGCCTTCGGCGGAATCAGCGCCTGCATCATGCGCCGCGCGAAACGTGGACACTTCCACCGTCTCGCGTCCGCACATCACGTGCACGATCTGAAAGCGCCGTCCGACAATGCGCGAACGCCGGAACAACCCACGCACTTCCTCGGGCGTGGCGCTGGTGGCCACATCAAAATCCTTGGGCGTGCGCTTGAGCAGCAGATCGCGCACGGCGCCGCCCACCACGAACGCGGCGTAGCCTCTGGCCTGCAAGGTATCGGTGACACTTAGCACGCAAGTGCTGATCGCTTCGCGCGCGACACCGTGATTCTTGAAGGCAATCACATGCGCACCGCTCTTGCCGCGCGATTTGAACAACTTGCCGGACAACACCCGGCCTATCAGCTTTTTAATCATGTGTGATGAATTATAGCGCGGGCACAAAGCCCGCCTCTGGTTTATCACCCGCTGGCTGCAAGGCGCAACCGAACAGGGCCTGCAGATTTTCTCGTGTGAGCATCTCGCTCGCCCTACCCGACCGCCCAGTACCCGCTCCATCGAGCAACAAGGCATGGGTGCAATAACGCGTGGGCCACAACACATCATGCAGCACCATCACCACGGCTCGTTGATCGTCACCACCGCGCGTCAGCGCCGCCAGCCGTTCGAGCATGTGAATCTGGTAACGCAGATCCAGATGCTGCAACGGCTCATCCAGCAACAGGTAGCGTGGCGCTTGTGCCAGCAACTGAGCGAACCGCACGCGCTGGCGTTCCCCGCCCGAAAGGGAGGCATAGCGCCGCTCGGCGAGTGCTGCCACGCCGGCTTGCTGCAAGGCATCGATAGTAGCGGCCTCGTCGCCACCACGCCATCCCCGCCATGCTGGCGCGTTGGGGAAACAACCCAAACTCACGTACTCCAGCGCCGTACCCCAGAACTCGGCTTCGTCGTGTTGCGGCAAAATACCCGCGGCGCGCGCACGTGCCAGGCCATCCATTTGCATCAAGGGTTGCCCATCGATCGTGACGACACCCGCGGCCGGTGCCGCCAGGCCCGCCAGCGTGTGCAGCAAGGTTGTCTTGCCGCTGCCATTGGGTCCGAGCACGCCCCACACTTCGCCCGGCAGTACCGTGATGCCAACCCCTTGGCAAAACCTGCGGCCCGCTACAGCGAGGGTAATGTCTTTACACGTCAGCATCAGGCACGCCGCGTGAGCAGATACAACATGCATGGCACGCCAATCAGCGCGGTGAATATGCCCACCGGCAGTTGTTGCGGCGCCATCAGGGTGCGGGCACAGGTATCCGCCAGCGTCAGAAAACTACCTCCCGCCAGCACCGCTGCCGGCAACAACAAACGGTGACGCGTCACACCCATCAGGCGCACCGCGTGCGGCATCATCAACCCGACAAAACCGATCGTACCACCGAGCATCACCGCTGCCACGGTAGCCGCCGCTGCGCCGAAAAAAATCATCAATTGCAGCACCGTCACGTCAACGCCCAGCGAACGCGCCTTGCCGTCGCCCAAGGCGAGCAGATCGAGGCGCGCCGCGATCGCCAGCGAGCCCGCAGTGAGTAGCATCAGCAGCGCGCACGCCGCCAGCGGGCTGTCGGCATACGACAAGTCACCCATCAACCAGAACAGCATGCCTTTGACCTGGGCGCTGGGGGCAATGACCAGAATCAGGCTGGTCAGCGCAGCAAAGCCCGCCGACAGCACCACGCCCGATAGCAACAAGCGGTAGACATTCCATTCGTTGCCCTTGCCGCCGCGAAACGTCACGCCGAATACAACAGCAATGGCCGCCAGTGCGCCGGTCAACGCAGCGGCATTGCCCGCGGCCACGCCCAAACCCAGAGTGATCGCGCCGAGCGCGCCCAACGACGCGCCGCCGGATACGCCGAGGATGTAGGAATCCGCCAGCGCATTGCGCAGCAGCGCCTGTAACAGCACCCCTGCCAGCGCCAGCAGGCCACCGCAGGCAAAAGCCGCGAACGCACGAGGCAGGCGCAGTTGCCAGATGATGTCATGCGGTACACCGGCGGACACACCCCACAAGCCCGCCAGCACGTCAGACAGGGACAGAGGCACGGATCCAAACGTTAACGCCAATAACAAGCTCAGCAGTGAAGCACCGGCGCCCGCCGCGAGTACTATCAGTGCGCGCATCGACAACTCACGGGTTAAGCGACATCACCGGCCAGCCGGAAGCCACTGCATGCGCGCGCAATTTGTCATCCGGATCTACCGCCACCGGGTCGCTCACCATGGCCATCAGCGGCAAATCATTGTGCGAGTCACTGTAAAACCAGCTCTTACCGAACGATTGTAGCGTCTGGCCACGCGCCGCGAGCCACGCCTGCAAGCGCTTGGGCTTGCCTTCCCGAAAACACGGAAGGCCTGTGACGCCACCGGTGAATTCGCCATTTTTCTGTTCGGGCTCAGTGGCAATCAAATGTTCGATGCCAAACAGCCGTGCTATCGGCGCAGTGACAAAACTATTGGTGGCGGTAATCATTACCCGCATATCCCCCGCGTGCCGAGCCACCAGGGCGCGCGCGGATTCACGCATCATCGGCTGAATTTTTTTCTGCATGTACACGTCGTGCCATTGATCGAGCACGACACGCGAATGCTGCGACAGCGGCTTTAACTGGAACGCCAGAAATTCGAGGATGTTGAGCGTGCCCGCCTTGTACTGATCGTAGAAGGCCTGATTGCGCGCCTCATACTTTTCACGATCCAGCACGCCCTGGTCGATTAAAAACTGCGCCCATTCGAAATCGGAATCGCCGGCGAGCAGGGTGTTGTCCAGATCAAAAAGTGCGAGATTCATTGGTTTTGGATTTTTTATAAGTATTTGTTTTTATTGAATTATTTTGACAGCAGTTCGCGTAACAATGGCACCGTCACCGGGCGCTTGGTTTCGAGCGAAAACTGATCCAGCGCATCCAGCGTGCCAAACAGCGGCCCGATACCTCGCGCCGTATGCGCAAGAAGATACGCACACACTTCGCGCGTCAAATCGAACCCGCGTGCGCGTGCGCGTTGCGTCAGCGCTTGCGATTTTTCGTCGTCGGTCAACGGGTGCAATTGAATTACCAGCCCCCAGCCCAGACGCGTCAGCAGGTCGACACGCAAAGCGAGTTGCACCGGCGGCACGTCGCCACTAGCAATCAGGCAACCCCCTTGCTCGCGCAGCGCGTTGTAACGGTTAAACAGCGCGACTTGCGCACCAGCGCCCAACTGGCCGACATCATCTGCTGCCAGTAGCGTCACATCGGCATCGAAGCGGCTGTCAGCATCACACGCATCGTATATGGCCCCCGCTGTTGCGGCTGTTGCGGCCTTCAACAAATGCGTCCGCCCGCAGCCGGGCTCACCCCAAACATAGATAAACCGTTCGCCAGCCCCGCCAACGGCGGCGCGCACATGCGCCAGCGCTTCCCTGTTGCGGCCCACCACGAAATTATCGAAAGAAGGTACGGGCGGGGTGGTGATATCCAGCGTGAGTTGCTTCATGAAGTACTGTTATCACCCTGATACATACCGCTTGCCAGATACTGGCCGCGTACATGCCGCAACCACACCAGCAGTGCGGCACTGGCCGGCAGCGCCAGCAGTATGCCGGTGAATCCAAACAATTGCCCGAAGGCAAGCAGCGCGAATATCACC
>SYEN01000549.1 GCA_005800795.1 Burkholderiales bacterium
GCTGCTAGCCGCCACGGGGCCAGCGCCGGTGCGTGATGTGGTACCGCTACTCGATGAAGCCGGCGTGGATTATGAACTGGCGGGCGATTGTTACCGGCCAGGGGATTTTTTAAGTTGCCTGCGCGATGGGTGGCTGGCAGCGTTGAGTTTGGAGCGGCGGTTTCGTGGGAATGACAGGCCATCGTCTTGATTATTTTTTGTTTATTTGGAAATTTGAGTTTGATTTTTGCCGAGGTTTGACATGACACTCCCCAACTACGAAATCTACGCAATCAAATACGCGCGCCGCGACGCGCTGCGCCCGGTGCATTTTGTCGGCGGTGATCCGCACAACACCCCGATGCCGATGGATTACTTTGTGTGGCTGGTGCGAGGCAACGGGCTGGAACTGGTGATCGATACTGGCTTCACCCAATCCATGGCCGAGCAGCGCAAACGCGAGTTCATCCGTTCGCCCGCCGACGGTCTTGCGCTGGTGGGTTGCAAGGCGGCTGAGGTGAGGAACGTGGTGATCACGCATTTGCACTACGATCACGTAGGCACGTTTCAGGATTTCCCCGTCGCGCAGTTTCATTTGCAGGAAGCCGAAATGGCCTATGCCACCGGCCGCCACATGCGCCACAAGCAATTCAATCACAGCTTCGAAGTCGAGGAAATCGTCGGCATGGTGCGCCTTGTTTACAAGGACCGTGTAACGTTTTATCGCGGCGATGCGGATTTCGCGCCGGGCATCAGTCTGCATCACATCGGCGGTCACACCGCCGGCCTGCAATGCGTGCGCGTGCATACCGCGCGTGGCTGGGTGGTGGTGGCGTCAGACACCAGCCACTACTACGAACACTTTGAGCAGGGCCGCGTATTCACCACCACGTATCATCTGGGCGATACGCTCGATGGTTACGCACGGCTCAAGCAACTGGCTGATTCGATCAAACACATCGTGCCCGGCCACGATCCACTGGTGATGGCGCGTTATCCGGCGGCCTCCAAAGAACTGGAAGGCATTGCCGTGCGGCTCGATGCAGTGCCAAGCTACTGATATCGTAAGTATCTGTTTTAATTGATTATTTTTATTATTATTGGGTGATTCATGAGCAGTTCCAAACCTCCGCTACTCGAACATGCCACGCGCGATCTGGCGCGTTTTGCTTCCGCGATTCAGTTCAGTGATCTACCCAAAGAGGTGGTTGAGCGCATCAAGCTGTGCGTTCTCGATCACATCGGCTGCGTGCTCTACGGCGCCGTCCTGCCGTGGACGCAAAAAGTTGCCGCGTTGGCGATGGCCGAAGGCGCCGCGCCCGTGGCGTCGATTTCCGGTATGGGCAAAAAAACCTCGGTGGCCCTGGCGGCGCTGGTGAACGGCACGTCAGGCCACGCGTTTGAGCTCGACGACATCCATAAAGAATCGATAGTGCATATTGGCTCGCTGTCGCCGCCGGTGGCATTCGGTTTTGCCGAGGCCTCACTTGCCAAATCTGGCAAAGCCACGGGCCAGCAAGTGATTACTGCGATGGTCGCGGGCTATGAAATCGGTGCGCGCGTGGGCAATGCCGCGACGATGGGCTTGTTTTTTCGCGGTTTTCATCCGCAGGGCACCTCGGGCGTGTTTGCCTCGGCAGCAGCTGCCGCGCGCATGCTGAATCTGAACGCGGAGCAATTCCAGCACGCGCTGGGTATGTCCGGTTCGCAGGCGGGTGGGCTGATGGCCGCGCAGGAAGGCGCGATGGTCAAACGCTTTCACTCAGGCCGCGCGGCGCAAAGCGGTGTGTACGCGGCGCTGTTGGCGAAGGATGGATTCACCGGAATCACCGATGTGCTGGAGGCCGCGTACGGCGGTTATCTCGCGGTGTATTCGGATACGCCGAACGCCAGACGCCTTACCGATGGTTTGGGCAAGGAATGGGAAACGCTCAACGTGGGCTACAAGCCGCACGCCAGTGTGACGAGTATCCACACCGCGCTCGATGGCCTGACCGAAATCATGCGCGAGAACCATTTGAAGGCCGGCGACATCGCCCGGCTGGAAACCGGTTTAAGCCCAATGACGCACGTGCATTGCGCGTGGGAATACAAGGCGCAGGGCGTTACGGCAGCGCAGATGAATCTGTATTACGGCCTGGCGGTCACCGCCATCGACGGCATGGCGTTCACCGAGCAATACAAGGAATCGCGCCTGAAAGACCCGGCGATTTTTGATTTTATTACCCGCGTCAGCGCATACGTCGATCCCGAAATTGAAAAAATGGGTGCGCCGTATCGCCATGCGGCCCGCGTGCGCTTGACCACGAAGGATGGCAAGGTCATCGAGAAATTCCTGCATCATCGCCGTGGCAGCCCGGAAAATCCGCTCAAGCCTGAAGACATCGAATACAAATTCCGTCACGTGGTGAGTGGTTGTCTGTCGAAAGCGAATATCGACAAGACGGTGAAGCTATCCGCTGAATTGGACAAGGCGGGCGATATTTCGGAGCTGCTGGCTTTGATGGCGGCGCCGGTGATGGTCTAACTCGTATTTGTAAATCGCAACCCGCCCTCTCCCCAGCCCTCTCCCGTAAACGGAAGAGGGGGCCAACACTGGAATCCCCTCTCCCGCTTGCGGGAAAGGGTTAGGGAGAGGGCAATCAACCCAACTTCATCTCCAAACGGAAAATCATGCCCAAACAAACCCACGCCCAACAACTCGCCGCCCGTTTCGCGAAACTCAACTACAACGACATCGCGCCGGCCTCACGCCACGCCGTCAAGCGTCTGCTGCTTGATTATCTGGGTGTGGCGCTCGCCGGTAGTCAAAGCGAAAGCGGCGTCATTGCACGGCGCTTTGCGCGCGAGCAAGGGGGCAAGACGGGTGCGCAATTGATCGGCGACAAAGCCAAATCGTCGATGGCGACCACGGCGTTTGCCAATGCCATTTCCTCGCATAGTATCGAGCTCGACGACATCGATGTGCTGGCGCTGTTTCACTTCAGCCCACCGGTGTATTCGTCGGCCCTCGCCGCGGCGGATGCCACCAGGGCCAACGGCAAACAGTTAGTGACGGCGCTCGCCGCCGGTTGCGAGATGATGGAGCGGGTCAGTCGTGCGGCGAACAATTCACTGCGCAATCGCAGCTTTCACACCACGCCGACTTGCGGGGTGTTTGGCGCGACCATTGCTGCTTCGAAAATCCTGAAGCTCAATGCAGAAAAGATCACCAACGCGCTGGGCATGGCGGGTGCGCAGGCGTCGGGCCTGATGGAAATGTATGGCCCGTCGATGCAAAAACGCTTCAATCCCGGGCCGACGGCGAGGAACGGTGTCACTGCTGCGCTGATGGCGCAACTCGGTTTCACCGGAGCGGACACCATTTTCGAGGGCGAGCGTGGCTTTTTGAAAGCGTTCACCGACAAGAATTTCCCCGGCAAGTTGATCGAAGGCATCAACAAACCGTTTGAACTGCTGATTGAATTCAAGCCGTATTCCTGCGCGCGCCCGATCCACAACGCCATTGATTGTGCGTTGGCGGTACGCAGGCAACCGGGTTTTGACGTGAACAAGGTGAAGTCGATCCATTTCACCCGCCATCCCGACTGGGCGCTGTATCACCAGAACAAAGCGCCACGCACGTATCACGAGGCGCAAGTGTCGCTGCCGTTTTCGGTGGCGGTGGCGTTCCTTGAGGGGCAGGCGCTGTTGAAACAATACAGCGACCGCAATATCCGCAACGCCAAAGTCAAACAACTGAGCAACGTGACGACCATCGCGGTCGATGCAAAACTGCCGCGCGGTGTGTCGTGCAAAATGGTGGCCACCATGACCGATGGACGCAAATTCGTTTCGCAAATCGATTACCCCAAAGGCTCGATTCAGAACCCGATGAACGATCAGGAGCTGCTGGCGAAGTTCACTAGCCTTGCCAGCCCGGTGATCGGCGCCAAGGGCGCCGCTGCGCTGGCGGATGCGGTGATGAACATCGAAAAATGCGCGGATGTATCAAAGTTGCTCGCGCTGACTTCTAAAAAATAATAAATTAAAACAAATACTTACGTAATAGACTGGCATGCTGCTCTGACGGGTGCCATGCACGTCGTTGCGCCATCGTTTAGTCAATCGCGCATGGCAGCGAATCTCAACAGGGAATGGGCATGAAAATTCTGGTGTACGGCGCCGGCGCCATTGGCGGCTATCTGGGCGCGATTTTGTCGGAGGCAGGTGAAGACGTGACGTTGGTCGCGCGCGGGGCGGGATATGACGCGATGGCCTCGCGTGGGGTGATTCTCGAAGGCCCGAAAATCAGCAAGCCCGATCCGATCAAGGTGCGCGCAGTGCGGCCCGGCGAGGAAAAGCCGCCGTATGATCTGATTTTTGTCACACTGAAATCACACCAGTTGGCGGGTGCCGCGCAACACGTGCGGTCGCTGGGCAACAAGGACACGATATTCGTGTTTCCGCAGAACGGGCTGCCCTGGTGGTACTTTGACGGCATTGCATCGAAGTATCGTGGTACACCACTGAAAACGCTCGACCCCGAGGGCGTGCTGGCGCGCACCTTCGACACCGCTCAAATTGTTGGCGGTGTGGCGTTCAAACCCACCGATGTGCTGGCGCCGGCACATATCCGCCTGGCGGATTCGCCCGCCGATTCGCTGACCATCGGCGAAGTGGATAACCGCATGAGCGACCGCTTGCAGACCATCGGCAACATGACCAGCAACGCCGGCTGGAAGGGCGCGCCGGTGGCTGATATCCGCAAGGTCAAATGGACCAAACTGCTGTCCAACGCGGTGTGGAACATGCTTGGCGTGATCACGCAGGCGACACCCACGCAGGCGGCCCGCTATGCGCCCACCTCGGCGCTGGCGCTGGCGATGACGCACGAAGTCATCGCACTCGCCAAAGCTGCCGGTTGCACGCTGGAGGTTGACGCCGGGAAGCTGGTCTCGGATGTGGTGCAACGGGTATCGCTGCCCAGCTCTACGCTGCAAGACGCCCGCGCGGGCCGCACGCTGGAGCTCGGCGCATTGAGCGACGTACTGCTCGAAATCAGCGCCCTCACCGGTGTGGCCGCGCCGAATCTGTCGGTGGTATCGGCCTGCGCCAATATGGTGAACCAGCGAATTATTGAAGACGAGGCAGGGGTGCGGCTGGTGAAGGTGGCGTAAGCTTCGCCGGCATTGCTGGGTGTGGCTTTGCCGAATGACGGCACCCATTAACCGTGCGGTACAACCGATTTTGTCTGATGCGCAAGAGGGGGCTCGCCAATTCAGGCACAGCAAGCCTGCAACGTGGGTGAATTCACGCCTATTGCACGTGACCGCGTAGCGTGATGGGGCAAAGCCGTGAAGGGCAGGGTCTCCTAGCAGCCTGTCGGACTTAGCCGACAATTGTTTATTGAACTTGTCATCGAAGCCAGAGAGTAAACGTTGCTTGATAGGGGCATAGGATACACAGGCGAGGCGAACGAATGACACGATTTGTGACGGTGAATCGAGACAC
>SYEN01000550.1 GCA_005800795.1 Burkholderiales bacterium
CAAAGAGGTGTAGCCCGCCGCAGCACCCCAAACCGCATCGGCAAGTGCCACCGGCGTCCAATGCAGTACGGCGGCCAGCAGACCGGCCCACAGCAGGGGCAGGGTGAGGTCCGGTAATCCTTGTCGATGCCGCGATTAACTACAATCACATTGCGCGGCGGATGTTGGGCGAGACGCAACGCTTCGTCCACTAACGGCTTGTAATGAATCGCGCGTCCGCCGCGCATGCCGGCATCGGCGGTGATCATCAGCGCTGGTTTGGCATCGTCGATACGCGTAGCAAGACTCGCCGCCGCAAACCCGCCAAACACCACGGAGTGAATCGCCCCCACACGTTCGCACGCCAGCATGGTGAACACCGCTTCGGCGATCATCGGCATATAAATCAGCACACGGTCACCTTTGCCCACTCCCAGCGTGTGCAGCATACCTGCCGCGCGGTTCACTTCCTTGTAAAGCTCGCGATACGTGTAGGTTTTTTCGATACCGGTTTCGGTCGAAATGTAGATCAGCGCTTTTTGATCGCCACGCGTGGCCAGATGCCGGTCAATGGCGTTATGACACAGATTGGTTTCGCCCTCGACGAACCAGCGCGCAAACGGCGGGCGGCTGAAATCGCAGACCTGCGTGTGCGGCTTGTGCCAATCGATCAACGCGGCTTGTTCGTTCCAAAACGCATCCCGCTCGGCCAGCGAGCGTTGGTGAAATGCCTGATAAGCGCCCATGAATCTCCTCCTTGCATTCGTGCATTATTGTATGGGCATTATCGGCGGGAAGCGCTTACGAAAGTCTGACCACTGCGCGTCCGCGTATGCCGCCCTTGAGCATGCTGGCGAAGTAGGCGCCCAGATCATCGAGCGTGATCGGGGTCGCAATATCGGTAAGGTGGCGTGGCTTCAAATCTGCGGCCAACCGATGCCACACCTTGCGCCGCAGCGGCATGGGCGTGGCAACGGAATCCACGCCGATGAGGCGTACGCCGCGCAAAATAAACGGCAGCACATTGGATTTAAGTTCAATCCCGCCCGCGTTGCCGAAGGCGGCTATCAATCCATTCTGATTCATCGAACGCGTAAGCCAGCCCAGTTGCTCTCCACCCACCGAATCGAAGGCAGCCGCCCATTGCGATTTTTCCAGCGGCCGCGTACCCATCTCGATGGCGCCACGCGAGAGCACTTCTTGCGCACCGAGTTTTTTCAGGAATTCATGTTCGGTGTCTTTGCCGGTAACAGCCGTCACGGCATGGCCATTTCCCGCCAGCATGTCAATGAGAAGGCTCGCCACACCACCAGTCGCGCCATTGACCAATACTTTTCCATTAGCTGGGGCCAGTCCGTTCAATTCCAGCAATTCAACCGCGAGGCCCGCCGTGTAGCCCGCTGTACCCAAAGTCATGGCTTCAAGCAAAGACATGCCTTGCGGCAGAGGCACCACCCAATCTGCTGGCACGCGGCACACTTGTGAAAAGCCGCCGTCGTGCGCCACGCCAAAATCGTAGCTCGTGCAAATGACCGCGTCACCTGCCTTGAAGCGCGCGTCGCTCGAAGACACCACCGTTCCGGCGGCGTCAATGCCGCCTACCAGCGGATACTTTCGGATGACCTTGCCGCCGGCACCGGTCGCGGCCAATGCGTCCTTGTAGTTGACACTGGAGTATTCGCATTTGAAAACCACTTCGCCCGGCGCCAGATCAGGCAAAGACAACTCTGTGATGCGCCCTTCTAACTTATTGTTTTCATAGAATATTCTGTAGGCTTTGAAACTGCTCATGGTTGTTCCTAAGGCATATGCGGTTGTGCAAGATAGTCGTGCGATTGCATTTCGGTCAAGCGGCTGACAAGGCGCTCCCTCAGCGACGCATTGAGGTTGGCCTGAAACGCGTCGGCAGAATGGTCATCGACGATCAATTCCTCGGCGGCAACCTGGGCTGAAACGATGAGCTTGACGCGGCGATCGTAAAACTCGTCGATCATCCACACAAAACGGCGCAGCTTGTCGGCAGTGCCCGCGCCAAAACACGGCACATTTGACACTATCACCGTGTGATAGCGTTTCGACAGCTCGATGTAATCCGGTTTGCCGCGCGGGCCGTCGCATAGCGCGGCGAAATCAAACCATACGACGTCACGCGCATGACGCCGCACGGGAACATCACGGCCTTCGATCTCAAGTTCACCGCCATCGCTGACACCGTGACGGGCAATGGCAATGAATTCTGCGGCCATACGTTCGTCGGCGTCCGGCCCCACATGGTACACCCCGGCCTTTTCCAGTTCGCGTAAACGGTAATCGGTACCGTCGTCGACTTTGACGATGTCGAAATTTTGCTTGATGAGATCAATCGCGGGCAGGAATTGCTGGCGTTGCAGTCCGTGCAGATACAGCGAGTCCGGTTCGAAATTGGAGGTGGTCAGCACCACGACGCCCTGCTCAATCAAGCCTTCAAGCAGCTTGCGCATCAGCATGGCGTCCGTGATATCAGTGATGTGAAATTCATCCAGACACAAGAGCCGCGCGTCTTTTGCCACATCACGCGCAACACCCGCCAGCGGTTCGGCCTGGCCAGTCAATGCGTTCATGCGCTGATGTACTTCCTGCATGAAACGGTGAAAATGGATGCGGCGCTTTTTTGCCACAGGCGCACAGTTGAAAAAGCTATCCATCAGGAAACTTTTGCCGCGCCCCACCCCGCCCCACAGGTATAAGCCCTTCACCACGCGCTTGCGCGCGAGCAAGCGTACGAAAAACGACTCCATTTTCTCAAGACCCATGAGGTCTTCGTACAAGCGTTCCAATTGCGCAACGGCCTGTAGCTGCGAGGCATCCAGCGAAAAGCCATGCTCGGACGCATGCTGTGCGATCCACTGCGCAACGTCGGCGCTATCACGCGGTAGCGTGGTGTGGCCGTACGGCTGACCCAAGGCGATATTCACGAACTACGTGGCAAGTGAAATGATAATCGTGAATCGTCAATGCCCGAATGTGGGAAGTTACGTTTCACATTTCACGCAATCAAAGGTTCAAAGTCCGCCCGTCCACGGCCAGCGCCGCTTCCTTCATCGCTTCCGACAGCGAGGGATGCGCGTGACAGATCATCGCAATGTCTTCGCTGGATGCGCCGAACTCCATCGCCACCACCGCCTCGGCGATCAATTCAGACGCCATCGGTCCGATGACATGGACACCCAGAATACGATCGGTTTTTTTATCGGCGATGAATTTGACAAAGCCTGTGGTGTCGCCCAGCGCTCGCGCACGGCCATTGGCCATGAAAGGAAAACTGCCCGTGCGGTATTCGATACCCTCGGCTTTCACCTGCTGCTCGGTCTTGCCCACCCACGCGATTTCGGGCGAGGTGTAGATCACCCAGGGGACCGTGTTGAAGTCCACGTGACCGTATTTACCGACAATGCGCTGAGCGACCGCTACGCGCTCTTCTTCCGCCTATATTAGTTTAATCTTAACCCTGACGCTGTTTGAAGCGTGGGTTTTTTTTATTTATGATGTATAATTTCCCTTTACGACGAACAATCTTACAGTCCGTACTTCTTTTTTTAATAGATGCTCTAACTTTCATTTC
>SYEN01000551.1 GCA_005800795.1 Burkholderiales bacterium
ACATCTCCCGCTATATCAGCACCGCAACCGCCGAGGAGGAGATTGATCTGGCAGCGATACATGCCGAGCTGAAGGAAATCGAACACACGATCCAAACGGCAACGGCCAAGCACAATGCGTTCCTGAAAGAGCTGGGGTTGCCACTGCTGCCATGAATCTGGCGATCGAGGACGCGCTCGACAAACTGCACGTCACCTGAGACGGCCTACTCCATGCGTAAAAGTGTGCAGCGCTGTTTGAACACGTGTACGAGAGTTACGCCGAGCGAACGACAGGCATCCATGTGGTAGCTGTGTGAATGAACGGGGTAACAAAAGCATGCAGCGGACGGCGCTGCACGCCGCCGCTGATACTGAGAGTTGACGGTAAAGTTTCCCAGTTCGCGAACATCGCCTTTGGGCCAAATTCGACCATTGACAATTAGATCAAATCGCGATTTTTAGTTATTACCCCCCCTACCCCACCACCGCCACAGCCTCAACCTCCACCAAAAACGCACTCGTCGCCAGCGCCTGTACCCCCACCAGCATACTCGCCGGCGGATTCGCCTTCGACACATATTTCTCGCGCACGGATTGCAGCAGCGCGCGGTGTTCGGGCTGATAGTTGACGACGTAGACATTGAGTTTCACCACGTCGGCAAACGTCGCGCCCGCACCGGCCAGTGCGGTGACAAGGTTCTTGTAAACCTGTTCAGTCTGCGCCAGCAGATCGCCCTTGCCGATAAGCTGACCTTGGGCATCCTGTGATACCTGTCCCGCGATATACAGCGTTCTGCCGCCGCTGACGCTGACCACCGGCGTATACGCGCCCGGTTTGACCAGACCTTCGGGATTGATGAATTGCTTTTGCATGGAACACCTCGTTTGGTTGGTTTTGGGTTGAACGGAAAGTCTACTCTATTCCACTCTGCGGAACGAAGGAGAGACCGTTGCCGCCCACACTTGCGCCCATCGCGGCGCAACGTTACATTCTGCCAGTACAGTCCTCGCCCAGAGAGCGGACCCGCCACAAAAATTTGTGTGCCTTTTTTCTACTTGCACCACCATTTTTCGCCACAAGAGAGAGCCACAACCATGACGATCTGGACTAAAGACCAGATGGCATCGATCCACAAGATGCTGAATCCCAAATCATTTGCCATTGTCGGCGCCACACCACGCCAGCAGTACGGCGGACGCATGTTAAATGGCGCGCTGCGCATGCGCGACCGCGTTAACGTCTATGCGGTCAACCCCAAATACGACGAAATCCTCGGCGTCAAATCCTACAAAAACATTACCGATCTGCCGGAAGCGCCGGATGTCATCGCGGTGGTGGTGCCCTACAACTACGTACTCGACACGTTAAAAGAAGCGCACGCCAAGGGCACGCGCGCGGCGATAGTGATTTCTGCCGGTTTTTCCGAGCGCGGCACCGCTTCGGGCGCCGACCTGCAGGGCGAAGTCGCCAAGTTCGCACGCGAATCGGGCTTGCGCATCAGCGGCCCGAATTGTCTGGGTCTTGCCAATGTGCGCGACGACATCTGGCTTACCTCATCGAGCCGCACCACCGCCGGCGTACCGGGCAAAGTAGGACTGGTGTGCCAAAGTGGCGCGACGTTATTCGGACCATTTCTGGCACGCGCCGCCGATGCTGGTATGGGCCTTTCTTACATGGTGTCTACCGGCAATGAAGCCGATCTGGATTTTTCAGATTTCGCGCGCTACCTGCTCGATGACGAAGGCACCACGGTGATAGCGGGCTTTGTCGAAGGCTTCAAAAACGCGAGAAAATTCATCGAAGTGGCCAAGCTGGCCGCCGAGCGCGGCAAGCCCATGGTCCTGATCAAAATCGGCCGGTCCGATCTGGGTAAACGCGCCGCCAGCTCCCACACGGCGGCACTCACCGGCAGCGATGCGCTCTACGACGCGATCTGCAAACAGTACGGCGTGATCCGCGTGCCGAGTTACGACGACCTGCTGGAAGTATCGCAACTGCTGGCGCAGTCAAAAAAGCCCAAACATTCGGGCGTGGCGGTGGTGTCGCACTCGGGCGGCATTTGTTCGCTGACGGCGGACATGTGCGGTCAGCAGGGTCTGGATTTGCCCGTGTTAACCGATAAAGCGCTCGGCACCATCAACGGCATCCTCAAAGGTTTCGGATGGGCCTCCAACCCGGCAGACCTTACCGGCAAGGCCAACAGCGAGCAATTCCCCGAGATCATGGACGCCATGATCGAAGAGCCCGGCGTGGGCACGCTGGCCATCGCCAGCGCGGGCCGTGAGCTGCAGGCCGATCAGATTATTGCGTTGCGAGCCAAGACCGACAAAAACGTGGCCTATATGTGGACCGGCACGCGCGACGCCAGTGCAACGCTCACCAAACTCAAAAATGCGGGCGTGCCGCTGTTTTACACGCCGGATTCGATGGCCCGCGGATTGCGGCATTTGCTGGATTATCACGCGTGGCACGACAAACGCATGCAGCAAGGCTTCGCCACCGCGCCAGCGATTGCCGCCGGGCAAAAGCAGCTGCTCGAACAACTGCAGGGCCTTAAGCGTGCAGCGCTGTCGGAATCCGAAAGCAAGAAGCTGGTCGCGGCCTGGGGTGTCACCACCTCGCTGGAAGTCACCGCCACAGATGCAGAAGACGCAGTGAAAGCCGCTGAGAAAATAGGCTATCCTGTTGTTTTAAAAGGAAATTCCCCAGACATCCCGCACAAGACAGAAGCCGGCATCGTGCGCCTGAATTTGCGCAATGCCGACGAGGTGCGCGCAGCGCACGCCACGATACTTGCCAACGCAAAACAGCACGCGCCGAACGCGAAGTTGAATGGCGTGCTGGTGCAGGAGATGGTCACGGGCGGCGTTGAAGTCATCGTTGGCGTGTCGTACGACGCGCAACTGGGCCCGAATATTCTGTTCGGTACCGGCGGCGTCATGGTCGAAGTCTACAAGGACGTGGCGATGCGTCACTGCCCGATTACACCCGCAGAGGCGCGCGAGATGATTGCCGAAGTGAAAGGCGCGAAACTGCTGCAAGGGTTCCGTGGCAAACCGGCTTGCGACGTCGATGCGCTGGCCGATGTGCTGGTAAAAGTGTCGCACCTCGCCGTCAATCTGGAAGGCCGGCTCACCGAGCTCGATATCAATCCGATCCTGGTACTGCCAAAGGGACAGGGTGTGAAAGCCGTGGACGCGCTGGCGGTGTTGAACGTTTAAAGCACCTGAACAAAAGAAAATTCTCCCATCCCATTCCCTGCACCGACGTCCCCTGCCCGCTTGCGTGAGACGGACCGGGGAGCGGGAATAAACAAGTATCGCGCAGCGCCACTCCCCGAAAACCGGACGAGGGACTGTTATTCTTGTACAACTTAATGTCAAACGCTTCAATCAAGGTTACGCACCATGCCCCTGCCCCGCCCCGTAAATCGCGCCCTTCAACATAACCGCATCATCGATTGCCGAGGTTACCAACGTACGGATGGCCTGTGGGATATCGAAGGTCATCTCACCGATGTCAAGGCTGTCAATTGGCTGGATCGCACCGGCAGCCCTGATCTGCCCGCCGGCGTGCCCGCACACGACATGTGGATACGCCTCACTGTCGATCTGGACATGAACATTCACGAGTGTGTAGCGGTCAGCGACTCCACGCCGTACCGGCTCTGCGGTGACATCACGTCGAAATTTTCGCAGCTCAAAGGCATGCGCATCACCCGCGGCTGGACCCGCGCGCTCAAGGACGTCATCGGCGGGCCAAACGGCTGCACCCACCAATGGGAATTGCTCGGGCGCATTGCGGCGGCAGCCTATCAATGTACAAACATCGAACGGCAAAAAACACGCGGCCACAAAATGGATGGCGCACCGCGTACCTTTAACACCTGCCATATGTATACCGCGGGCACCGACGAAACCCTGCGCCGCTGGCCGGAGCTGTACACAGGAACGAAGAAGCGAGAGTCGTTGCCAAAGGTATCGTAGGGCGCAATAGCTGTTCGTACTGAGCGCAGCCAAAATTTTGGCGGAAGTCGAAGCATGCACGGCGGGCCACTCATCTTGTGCAGCACCCTGAGGAAACCAAAATGTCCAATCCCCACCTGAACCATCTGCTCAACCTAGCCAGCCTGCCCACATCGCTTGGCGACCACGTGCAAATCACCGGCTCCGATTGCCTGTTACCCACGCCCTTTGCCTTTCTCGCGCCCGGTGCTGCCTGCATTGCCGCTACGGGCCTGGCCGCCGCCGAGTTGTGGAAACTCAAAACCGGCCGTTCGCAACAAATAACACTGGATACTCACGCTGCCGCGACCGCGTTGCGCAGCCCACGCTACCTTCGCATCGACGGCAAAAAAGTCGAGGAAGACGCCGCGAAAATCACCGGCTTTTACCAGTTGAAAGACGGCCGCTGGATGTATTTGCATTGCAACTTTCCGAACGTGCGCGATGGCAACCTCAAGGCGCTGGGCTTGAGCAATGCGGACAAGGATGCGGTAACCAAAGCCATTGCCCAGCGTGAAGGCCTTGAACTTGAGGCGGCCATGTTCGCCAACGGCGGATGCGGCGGTCTGATCCGATCAGAGAGCGAGTGGGAGCAATGCGCGCATCAGAAAAGCGCCGCGCAAATTCCGCTGTTCGACATCGTGAAAATCGGTGATGCACCTGTTCAACCCCTGCCCAGGGGCGACCGCCCGCTATCCGGCGTGCGTATGCTCGACCTGACGCGTGTGCTGGCCGGCCCCTCCTGCGCGAAAGCGTTCGCCGAACATGGGGCGGACGTGATACGCATCACACGCAAGGACCTGCCCGACCTTGGCCCGCCCTCTGACGTCGACACGGGCCTCGGCAAGCTCCAGGCACATATCGATATGCGCGATCCCGCTCAAGCCGCGACCATGCGGGCACTGGTGAAGGACTGCGATGTATTTTTGCAAGGCTACCGCCCCGGCTCGCTTGCCGCACGCGGCCTGTCGCCTGAAGCACTGGCAGCAGCGCGCCCGGGCATCGTCTACGTCACGCTCTCAGCATGGGGCCACGAAGGCCCTTGGAAGGACAAACGCGGCTACGATACCGTGGTGCAGTCGTTCAACGGCATGGCGTGGCGCCCGAACAATGAAAAGCCCGCTTTTCTGCCCGGCTCGCCGCACGATTACATCGCGGGTTACGTGCTGGCCTTCGCCACCATGGTGGCGTTGCACCGCCGCGCGACAGTCGGCGGCAGCTGGCTGGTGCGCACCTCCTTGGCAGGATCTGGCGAATGGTTTCGCACGCTTCCCCGATTTACCCCGGCGCAATATCAACATCTGCCGGCGGAATTTCCGCCAGAAGTGCTAAAGCCGCTGTTGATGGAGCATGATTCACCGTGGGGACGCGTTACGCATCTGGCGCCAGCGGTGAAATTATCGGAAACGCCGGGGCGCTGGACGCGGCCTGCCGCACCGCGCGGGTCACATGCGGCGGTGTGGCCGGCGCGGAGTTGAGATTACATCCGATGCCTATCACTTGAATCGGCCGCCATGACACTGAAACTCCGCAAACTCTCCCACGGCCTGGGCGCCGAAGTCTGCGGCATCGATGTTGCGGCCCCCATGAGCGAATCCGCTTTCGGTGAAATCCACCGTGCGTTTCTCGATCACGGAATTTTGCTGTTCCGCGACCAGAACATCACACGCGCGCAGCACCTGGAATTCAGCCGCCGCTTCGGCGAGTTGGATCGGCACGATGCTTTCCCCAGTGACCGCCACCCGTCGATCCCGGAGCTCATGCTGGTCACCAACGAGCCGCAGCCTGACGGCTCGCCGTCAGTGTCACGTTACACCGGACGGCACTGGCATACCGACATGTCACATACACTGGAACCGTCACTCGGCTCGTTGCTGCGCTGTTGGAAGATTCCCGGCGTGGGCGGCGACACAATGTTTGCCAACATGACCATGGCCTACGACGCGCTGTCGCCCGGCATGCAAAAGCTCATTGCCAACCTGCATGGCATCCACTTTTCCGGCGGACGAAAACTCGACAGCACCACGGCCGACCAGGCGCACGCTGCGGAACAGAAGAAAATCAGCCCGCCGGTGGCACACCCTGTCGTGCGCGTACATCCGGAAACTGGCCGCAAGGCGATTTACCTTGGCGAAAAGGTCAAACGCTTCGACGGCATGACCGAAGCCGAAAGCCAACCGTTGATCGAATACCTGAACCGGCATTCGACAAAACCGGAGGTTGTGTACCGTCATCAATGGTGCGAAAACGATATCGTGCTGTGGGACAATCGTTGCACCCTGCACATGGCGCTTGGCGATTTCGATCAGGAGCAGCGGCGGCATATGGAACGCACCACGGTCGTTGGCACGCCTTCGGGATATGTGGTTGCGAGTGCTTAGTGGAATATTATTGTAAGTATTTGTTTTTATTGAATAATTTATAATCCGTCATTCCCGTGCAGCCGGGAATCCCTATCACGCTCGCACATACC
>SYEN01000054.1 GCA_005800795.1 Burkholderiales bacterium
GGCGACGATCGCCGCGGCGATCGTACCGCCCGCGCCCGGGCGCGGCTCGATCCCCAGCGGCTGGCCGAATGTCGCATTCATGCCAGGCGAGATCAATCGCGCCAGAATATCCGTGGTGCCCCCAGCCGTAAACGCCACCACCAAGCGGATGGGCTTGACCGGAAATTTCTGCTGCGCATGCGCTATACCCGGCGCGGTGGCCAACGTCGCCGCGGCAAGCCAAAAAGAAAAGCAGGATAAACGTAGCAACCCCGGCCAACAGCGCTGAATTCGCATAGTAACGATCCTCAGGTTAAGGAAACAGAGTTAGGCCTTTCATTATCACAACCATGCTCGGCAAATCAGCGCCCATCCATCGAGTAAGGCGCCGCTGTTCCATTGAGCAACGACGGATCCGGCTGCGGATACTGCATGACCAGCACTTCAGCGCCATCCGGTCCGGCGTGTGCATCCGGTCCGCCTTCGCCGGCGAATGCAAAGGCCAGTGATTCATAGGGTAACGGCTTGCTCTCGTGCATCAGTGACCCCGCCGCGACCATGATATGCCGTCCTGCGCCGCCGCATTCCGCAGGCCAGGTGGCTGGCGCGCCCGGTGGCAAGCGCAGCATCCAGGCGGCGAGTCCGTCGGCATGGGGTTCAACGATGGCATCCAGCGCGGTTTCCTTGCGCGCGCGCATCACTTCAGGTGTGCCTATGCGCAGATCGTTCGCGCCTTTAAGTATGAAGCGCCGTTTCGATGGGCGGATCGCCTCCTTCACACCGGGGGCGGCGAGCATGCACGCGCCGGGGTCGGAGCGGGCGCGCAGGGTGAAATAGGTCAGGCCTTCCTGCTCCGGCACGATGGGGCCGTACGCGGTATACGGGTCGGTAAAATGCAGCGCCACGGGGGCCACATTCGCGCGCCCCAGCTTGCCGGTGCCCCTGACGATGACTTGCCACTGCTCCGTCTGGTGGTAATGCGCCTGTGTGATGTTCTGGTGTTCCTGGCGTACGGTGTAACCCTGTGGCGAGACGCCAGTCTGGGGCGTTTTCGGTTTCTCCCACGTGCCCAGGAACAAGGTTTTAGTGGCTTTGCCGCCGCCCAGCGGCAGCGTGATCTCGCGCTTATGCGTGGCTACATCGAGGCTGGACACAACTTGCATGGTGAATTTCCCTTAAACGCAATCGATTCAGAGACTTCGATCATAGCGCAAGGCAACCCAATCCGTACCGCGACATTACGCGCCTACGCCCACCATGCGTCTGACATGCGCGGCTTATCCGTCGACAACGTTGACGCGACAACCGGTCAGGCATAGGTATCCGTCAAGCGGATTTGCGCCGTATGCCAACGGTGCGCCCGACTTCCGCCGGCCGTGGGCGTTGCCGATGCGCCTCAAATACGGATTGCAGGCGTGATGCCGATTCGTCAGGCCAGGGGGCGCTGCGCCGTGTGGTCATGTCGATGCACATCGAGATCGACTCCAGCGTCGCCGCCAGCCAGCGCTCGCGCCGGTGTAGCATGGTCATGAAGTAGTGAATGCGCTTCGCGTCGACGTCGACCACCTGAAACGTGAAGTCGAGCGGATCGCCTTCGCGCACTTCGCGCTGGTAGGTGACGTGGCTTTCCAGCGCAAACGTACTGTGGCCGCTTTTGCCGTCTGCGGCGATGTTGTCGTAACCCAGCCCCAGCAGCGGCCACGGCCGATCCAGCGCCTGATCGAAAATTACCGAGTAATAGCCGATGTTCATGTGACCGTTGCGGTCGAGATATTGGGGCGGCACGGCAAAGTCCTCGTAGGTGAGGCTGTCAATGGCGTGCACCAAGTCTGGATGGCGAGGCAAGATGTTGCTCCGTAACAATGGTGAAAGTGCAATTTTACCGTTCAAGGCTTTGGGATTTGGTCGAACGCGTTCACGGCTTTGACAGGCTCGCCCGATCCGTGTGATGTTTCCAGGAACGATCGGTCGTCCGGCCGTTTGAATCAGCTGGTGCGATGGTGCGACAATGCCGATCCGAAATCACCTCATCGCAGGACTGAGCAGGAAAGCCCTCTTTCATGTATTTTCATCATCGCATTCTGTGCGCCCCGCGCACGTGGAAAACCGTTGCGGACAGCATCGTTCATTTGTCCGGGCAGTGGTTGGCAAAAAGTGACTGTGCGCTCTACGGCGTCTGGCGCAGCCAGATCGGCCGTCCGCGTGACGAATTGACCATGATCACTGTCTGGCGGGAACCCCCTGCTGACGACACAGTCACTGCGCCGTTGAGCGGCCTCGCGGACATCGTGCGGCACAGCGCCGTGGCCCTCACGCCGACGTTGCGCCCCACATCGCCGGAGCCGCCGCGGCGTCAGGGCAACTACGCCTTTCGCTGGTTTAAAACGCCCGCACATCATTGGCCCGAATTCCTTGACTTGTGTGCCGCCGCGTGGCCCGAATTCGAATCTGCTTACGATTCCCAGATCATCGGCTTGTGGCGCGCCACGCCGGATGACAACAACACCGTGCGCAGTCTGCTCGTCACGCGCCGGCCTGATCTGGCCATGTGGGAACGCTCCAAGCTGCCAGCCAACGAGGCCGAGGCCGAAACGCGCCGCAAGCTGAGCCGCCGTTACGATCTGTGCGATGACACGGTGGTGTGCACCTCGACTTTGCTCACTGCCGCTGATCGCGAGGATACGGCACGCTGGACTTAAGCCGTATGCGGAGACGTTCATAACGCACATCCGGCGCGATGCCGGGAGTTGCTGGACGCCAGTGCGTCAATCTTTCCCCAATTTCGGATACAGCCCCACATACCCCGCCTTCGCGCGGTGCTCGGCCGCAGCCTTGGCACGCTCCGGTGTCATCGGGATGAAGCCGTGGCCGTGGACGATCTTGGTCATGAACGTCATGCGCGCGGTGGCGGCGACCGCGCTGTGGTAAGCCGCTTCGTCCCAACCGGCGGCGAACACGGCATCGGCGTCGCTTTGGGTAATGTCATTGGGTTGCAGCACGAGCTTTCTTACCAGCGCCAGCAGCGGTTTCAGCTTGGCGCTCACCGGCGCCGTGGCCACATTGGCCACCAGTTTTTCGACCACGCCCGGCTCAATGCCACGTGCGACAGCGGCTGCGCTGTGGGCGACGTATGCGAACTGGCAGCCGAGCAACCCGGCGGTGAAGCCCTGAATCATTTCGCGTTCGCCGGGTGTGAGGGGCGATGGCCCGTTAATGAGTTGCTGGCCCATCTCCGCCCAGTGGCGGTAAATCTCCGGGTACGCCTGAAAGATGTCGCCGGGACCGGATTTATCAGTATGGGATTTGAGGAAAGGCATGGGGACTCCAGAGGGCTGCAAGTGAAAGAAGTGAACGCCTGTGCAACTAGATCAGGGTGGCTGACGCCGCGCTGGCGGTATCGTAAAACTCGAAAAATTCGCAAATTTTGCCATCACGAAAGCGGTGTATGTCGGCCTTGGGGATGCACGCGACCTTACCGGTTTTTCTGAACCGGAACGAGACATCGCCCAGTACGACCACCCTGTCGTTTTGGGCGATGAATTCGTTGGTTCGAAAGTAAATCATTTCCCAATCGGTAGCGAGGCCGCTGAAGTATTGCCTTACGGCCTCTTTCGAGCTCGCGGCGCGTGTAAAGGTCATCGGGGCCGCGCCCTGTGCCAGCGACCTGAAGTTGATGTCATCAGTCATCAGGCTCATCCAGTGATCAACGCTAGCGCCTTTACTGTCGTGCCAGCGCTGGTAGGCGTCTTTGAGGATGGCGACATTCGTGGATTCAGTGGTCATGGCTGCGCGTCTCCGTGAGAAAGTCATGCTGTGTCGTTCGTGCAGGGGCTGTAAAAAAGCGGGGCACAAAAAAACAATGGGCTAACGTTTTGATTGGCCACGGTACAACCTTATCGCCCGTCCAGACCTTCGTCAATCGTGCGTATCATATCGAACCGTCCAGCGGCGTCTCCGGTTAGAATATTTGAAGGCCATCAGAAAAGCCCGCCACTTAGACACGGGCGGAGAGCCGGCCCTGTCCGGCGATCCACGCGTGGCGGTTTGTGAGGCCCACCGGAATTTGATTCATACAGGAGGAACCAGACATGCCGTATCTGCAATCCGATGGCGCGAAGCTCTATTACGAAGAAGCGGGCTCGGGAACGCCGATTGTTTTCGTTCACGAATTTTCCGGCGATCTGTGGAGCTGGGAAAAGCAGATGCAGTATTTCAGCCGCCGTTACCGCTGCATTGCGTTTAACGCACGCGGCTATCCGCCGTCGGAAGTGCCGGCGAAACTGTCGATCTATTCGCACCAACACGCGGTGGATGATGTCGCCGTGTTGATGAAGCACTTGAAGATACGCCGCGCGCACATCATGGGCTGCTCGATGGGGTCACGCACGGCGCTGGATTTCGGGCTGACTTATCCGCGCATGGCGCTGTCGCTGACGATGATCGGCATCGGCAGTGGCGGCGATCCGCGTAACAAGGCCCAATTCCTGCGGGATGCCGAAAAGCGTGCCCGGCTCTACGAAGAAGAGGGTCTGGAGCAGGTGTTAAAGGGGTTGCGCGTGGCTGCCAACCGCATTCAGTTGAAGCACAAGAACCCGCGCGCGTGGGACGATTTCAGCCGCCGTTTTCTGCTGCACTCGGCGCAGGGCTGCGCCAACATCACTCGCCGCGTGATGGCGCCGCGGCGTTCGCTCTTCAGCATGGAAAACGCGTTGCGTGCGATGCGCGTGCCCTCGCACGTGGTGGTGGGTGACGAAGACCCGGGCGCCATTGACTCGGGGCTGTTCATGAAGCAGGTGAGTCCGGCAGTGCGGCTATCCATTGCGGCCGCCACCGGGCATCTGGTCAATCTGGAAGAACCGGATTTGCTGCACCGTATCACGGATGATTTTTACGCGCTGATCGAGGCGGGAAAGTGGCGGGCGCGGTAAGGCGGCGTCACCTTTGCCCCATCCTTGAATGAATTTGAATACCAAAGAGAATTGCGAATGACCCGTATGCGCAGTCTGAACCTGGCATCGCTGGCTGCCACCGGCATCGCCGCTCTTGCAGGTCTTGCGGCAAGCGCGGCAATCAATCCAGCCAACGCCCAACCCGCCGATGCGTACCCCGCCCGCCCCATACGCATGATCGTGCCGTTCCCGCCCGGCGGCAGCAACGACATCATGGGGCGTTACTTCGCCAACTATCTGACCGAGCGCTTCGGCAAGCAGGTGGTGTTGGATAACCGTCCCGGCGCGGATGGCATCATCGGCACTGAGATCGTCGCGCGCGCGGCGCCGGAC
>SYEN01000552.1 GCA_005800795.1 Burkholderiales bacterium
TGCATGGTTCGCCGTGGCAGTTCTCGGAAACGCCGGCAAAAATCGGTGTCGCGCCGGAACTGGGCCAACACAACGACGCCATACTGAAAGACATCGGTTTCAGCGTGGCGGATATTCAAGGCTTGCGCGAACGCAAGGTCATCTGAGTTCCCGGGCCAACCGCCAGCCGCGCGGCTACCCCGCGAACGCGAAGCGCGTATCCTGCACCGTTACGATACGCGCGCCCCTCTCACCCGCAACCAGACCGTGCGGCACGCCCGGCGGTACATGCATAACGAAACGTTCGCGCACGCGGCAGGCGCTGCCCGCGATGGATGCGTCGACGTCGCCTTGAGCCACCAGCGTGAATTGTTCGTTGTCGTGCGTGTGTACGGGCAGCGTTGCGCCGGGCGCCAGATTCAGCACGGCGACTTGCAGTTTTTCGCTGATCAGCAAGCCGCCGTACGCGCCATCGGCAGGCTTGATTCCCGGTTGCACCCGCGCGCTGGTGACCCGCCCCGTCTTTTCAGTTAGATCATTAAAGTCATATATATAGCGCGTCTTCCCGCCATGTGGCTCGGTGCTCGCGCTGGCCATCATTTGCGCGGTGGTCAGTCTCGGCTCATGCGCGCGCTTACCAAATCCGGGCAAATAAAACGGCCCGTCGTACTTGCCGTCCACTGGCGGGCCGACGATGCCGTGGCGCGTATCTTTCATCGCGAAAAAATACAGGTCCTCGTCGGGACACGCTTGCCCCGTGTGCACCGACATCGATGGCGTATGCACAATCATGCCTTTGCCACCAAAGGTCTGCTTTTCAGCGGCAATATCCGACACCATCACGCCCTGCAAAATATAATTGAACTGCTCGTTCGGATGCGTGTGCGCCTTGGCACCGGAGCCTGCCGCCTGCATCGCCAGGGCCACCGCGATATGCTCGCCGTAGAGCACCGCGCCGATGGTAGACGACTTCCCTGTGGCGAGCGTCGGCCCAGACAGCACGCGCCGGGGCTCGACGCGGGCACTGGTGGGATTGTCCGGCGCGATAGTTAACTCTTCGTAACCGTATAGGTATTGCATCAAGCGGCCTCTTTCGCATACGCTGTGAAACTTCATCATTATAGCCGCGCACCTGACGGCGCCACCACGTGAGGACGACCATGAATCCCAGAACCCAATTGCCATTGGCCTCTATCATGGCAATTTTCGCCACGCTTGGCGCTCATGCCGCTGAGGTTTTCCCCACGCGTCCCATCCGCATGGTCCTGTCCAACGGTCCCG
The DNA here is from genome assembly GCA_005800795.1 of Burkholderiales bacterium. Lineage (GTDB taxonomy): Bacteria > Pseudomonadota > Gammaproteobacteria > Burkholderiales > SG8-41 > UBA5216. The sequence continues at coordinate 1,261 of SYEN01000552.1, forward strand.
GCTCGGCGGGCGATATTCTCGGGCGCATTGCCTTTCTGCGCGCGGCAGACACGCTCGGTCAGGCCATCGTCGTTGATAACCGCCCCGGCGCGGGCGGTACCATCGGTGTGGAAATCGCCGCGCGCGCCACGCCCGATGGCTACACGCTGCTTGCGACGTCCTTCGCTACACTCGCGGTGGCGCCGCACACCTATAAGAATGTGCCCTATCATCCAGTGAATGATTTCGCGCCGGTGTCGTTGTTCGCCATCACGCAGGCGGGGCTGTGCGTCGCCGGCGCAGTGCCGGCGAAAACCACGCGCGAGCTGATCGACCTTGCCCGCGCGCGGCCGGGCAAACTGTTGATGGCATCAGCGGGCATCGGCTCGACCAGCCATCTTGCCGGATTGATGTTCGCCACCGCTGCCGGCATCGAAGTCACCCATGTACCCTACAAGGGCGGCGGCCCGTCTGCTGCCGCCATCGGCTCAGGCGAAGCGCAATGGGCGCTGGGGCCGCTGTCGGCGTACCTTCCGCCATGGAAAGCCGGCCGCGCACGCTGCATTGCCGTCAGCGGCGAAAAACGCTCGACGATTTTCCCGGAGTTGCCCACCATCGCCGAAGCGGGTGTGCCCGGCTTTAAATTCCTCGGTTGGAACGGCGTACTCGCACCCAAGGCCACGCCGCGTGGGCTGGTCGACCGCCTGAACAGCGCACTGGTGCAGGCGCTGAAAACGCCCGAAGTGCGCCAGCTCTACGCCGCGCAAGGGGAAGAACCCGCTTGGACCACACCCGACGAGTACGCAAAAATCGTCCGCGAGGATTACGAGCGCTATGGCAAGGTGGTGAAGCTCGCTGGCGTGAAAGCGGAGTAGCGGCATCGCGTAGCACACTTGACCAGTCGTGCATCACAAAGGCATGATCGACAGCAAACCCTTACAGCCCGGTAACCGGAGAACACCATGCGTGAAAAACTGACCACACTCGAACAGGCCGCCGCGAAGGTAAAAAGCGGCGCACATCTGGTGATGACCTGCAAAATGCAGCATCCACCGATGGCATTTTTACGCGAAGTGGTGAAGCAGGGGGCACGCAATCTGCGCGTGATCGGCGTGGTCGGCGGCGCGGTGAATATTGATTTGCTGGTGGGCGCGGGCGCGGTGGGCGTGGTGGATACCGCCAGTGTGTCGCTCGGTGAATTTGCGCGCACGGGGCCGAACTTTTCGCGCTACGTCACCGGCGGTCGCCTGAAATCGATGGACAATACTTGAGGGGTGCTTTATGCACAGGCCCAGGCTGGGTCTATGGGAGTACCTTACGTGCCCGTCGTCGGTTTGATCGGTACTGATCTGTTGACGCGGCGTGACGACATGGTGGTGGCGGTGGATCCGTTTGATGGCAAAACCAAGTCCGTGGTCGCCAGGGCGATGACGCCGGATGTCGCGGTGTTTCATGCAGTGGCAGCGGACCGGCACGGCAATGTGTCGTGCGGCTACGACTGCGAATCCGTGGTGCTGGCCGAGGCTTCCAGGCACGTGGTGGTGACGGCCGAGCGCATTGTCGATCACCTTCCCGAGAAAGACGCACAAGGCACTTTCATTCCCGGCATTCATGTGGACAGCGTGGTGCATGCGCCGTTCGGTGCGCATCCGGGTGGCTGCACCGGTTTTTACGGGCAGGACAAAATTCACATGCGCGATTACGTGATCGCTTCAAAGGACGATGATTCGTTCGCCGAGTACATCCGCGCCCATGTGTTTGAGGTGAAGCATCACGCGGATTACATCGAGCGTTTCGTGCCGCTCGATTGGCGGCAGCCGGCTCGCGCAATGGGCGGTTGATGACCGCGATGAACTACTCCGACGACGAATTGATGGCAATTCTGCTGTCGCGCGAGGTGCGCGACGGTGAAGTCTCCGCATGCGGCGCGCTGTCGCACATCCCGGCAGCCGCCCTTTTGTTGGCGCAGGCGACCCATGCGCCGAATGCGCAACTGATTATTCTGGATTCCATTTTTTATCCGTTTCGCACCAGCAAACAGTTTCACTTCCTGGCGCAGCGCGGCGAACTGGGTCTGTTTTTTGTCAGTGGCGTGCAGATCGACCGCCACGGCAATTACAACCTGCATCAGCTCGGCCCTGATCACGACCAGCCGACAATGCGCTTCCCCGGCGGGTACGGCGGCGGCATGATTTACTACGGCGCGCAGCGCACGGTGGTGTTTCGCACTGAACACACGAAACGCACTTTCGTCGACAAGGTGGATTACATTTCCGCCGCCGCCAGCACACCGCCCGATGTGCTTCGGCGCGGCAGCCCCAGCAAGGCAATTTCCACCAAGGCGAGTTTTCGTTTTGATCAGGGCGACGGTCTGCTGCATCTGGAGTCCATCCATCCTGGCTACGACTTTGATGATATCCGTGACAGCACCGGGTTTGATATCGGCACGGCAACGCCCGCCGCCACACCCGTACCGAGTGAGGAAGAACTTCACACGCTGCGGCATGCAGTGCGCACCAAAATGATCGACACCGGCACCTATACCGCGTGGGCGACACGAGCGTTGGGTGGAACTGTCATAAGGGCGGCCTAGTTCGCCAAGCTTACGCGCAGCCATCCACGCCGTTCCGGCGACATCTATAAATTATTCAATAAAAACAAATACTTACAGATATTCCGATTGACGGTAACCCAGAAAATCGACGCCCCATGCGCGCATTCATGCTGCTGCTGTTATGTGCCCCGCTCGCCGCGCAGGCGCAGCCTGCCAAAACCAAAAGTGGCGAGTACCCCAATAAACCCGTGCGCCTGATCGTGCCCTTCTCGCCCGGCGGTACCAACGACGTGCTGGCACGCATGATTGCGCAGCACTTATCGCAAACCTGGGGCGAGAGTTTCATCGTCGATAATCGCACTGGTGCGGAGGGCCTGATCGGCACTGAGATCGCGGTCAAGGCCAAACCTGACGGCTATACGCTGCTTTTGGTGTCGTCCGCCTATGTCATGAACCCGGCCGTGCGCAAGATGCCGTACAACTCGCTCAAGGCCATGGATTTTGTCGCCAAACTGGGCGCAACCTTTACCGTACTGAGCGCAGGGCCGTCGTTGCCCGCCACCAGCATGAAGGATTTGCTCGCTGCCGCGAAAGCCAAACCCGGCGAGCTGGTGCTCACCACCTCCGGCGGCTTTCAGTATTTTGCCTCCGCCCTGTTCACCAGCCTGTCGAAGCACGATTTCAACATCGTGCTCTACAAGGGAGCAGTGCCCGCGATGATCGATGTCCTCGGCGGGCAGGCACATGTCACCTTCGCGGTGAGCGTGCCGGCACTGCCGCATCTGCGTTCCGGCAAACTGAAGGGGCTGGCAGTCGGCGCCTTGAAACGCGCCGAGTTATTGCCCGATATTCCGACGCTCGACGAGACCGGTATCAAGGGTTACGACGCTTCGAACTGGTATTCTATCGCCACGCCCGCCGGCACGCCGCCCGCGGTGGTGACGAAGCTGCACAACGAAATCGCGCGTTACTTCAATCTGCCTGAAACACAAAAGCAGTTGACCACCATGGGCGCCGTCATCGATCTTAAAACGCCGGCGGAAATGCGCAAGTTTATTCCGGCTGAAATCGCCAAGTGGACCAAGGTCGCCATCGACACGCGCATGCCGAGGTCCATGGATTAACGCCGGGGGAATTCTGCGTGACTAACTGCATTCGGTTATTTCGTTCGTTCTGCTGTTCGTATTTCTGTGCGCTTGCCGCGCTCGCCGCAAGCACAAACGCCTTGGCGCAAGCCGCTGCTGCTCAACCCTGGCCCGTCCGCCCGATACGCCTCATCATGCCCTTTCCGCCGGGTGGCGCCACCGACGTCAACGCCCGCGCGCTGGCCAGGGAAATGGAAGGCTCGCTCGGCCAGCCGATTGTGGTCGACAACCGCGGCGGTGCCAACGGCATTATCGGCAGCGACATCGTCGCCAAATCTGCGCCGGATGGTTACACGCTGATGCACATCTCGGTGGCGTTCGCCATCAATCCCAGCACGTATAAAAAGCTGCCGTTTGATCCGATCCGCGACTTCACGCCGATTACCAACCCCGTAGTCGGCAACGGCGCGCTGTTGATGGTGCATCCGGCCGTGCCGGCGCGCACGCTTGGCGAACTCATTGCCGTGGCGAAAAAACAGCAGCTGGTGTTCAGTTCGCCCGGCATCGGCAACGTGCTGCATCTGATCAACGAAGCGTTCAACGCGCGCGCTGGCATCCGCATGCTGCACGTGCCGTACAAAGGCTCCAACCCCGCATTGGTGGCGCTGCTCGGCGCGGAATCGCAGGTGATGGTGGTGCCACCGCTCACCGCTACACCCTACGTCAAATCCGAACGGTTGCGCGCGCTGGCCTACAGCGGCGCCAAGCGGCTCGACACGCTGCCGGATATCCCCACCATCAGCGAGGCCGCGCTGTCCGGCTTTCAGATCGACACTGGGTGGCACGCCTGGTTCGGTCCGGCGAAAATGCCCGAGCGCATGGTCACGCAGATTTACGATGCCATTCGCACAGCCTTGCATTCGCCGCGCATGCGCGACTTATTCATCGCGGCGGGCTACCAGCCAGTGGCTGACCCGCCGGCGGTGTTTCAGAAAAACGTCCCACTGGACATCAAACGCTGGGGCGAAATTGTCAAATCGGCAGGTATCACGCCAGAGTGATGCTCGCAGCACACTTAAGCACATAGGAATCAACCCATGAAAGCACTGGTCATCGGCGGCACCGGCCCCTCCGGCCCGCACATCGTCAATGGGCTGCTCAAGCGCGGGCATGAGGTCACCATCCTTCACGGCGGCCAGCACGAGGTCGAGTTTGACCAGCCGGTCGAGCACATACACACCGATCCGCATTTCGCCGAGACACTGGCGCCCGCGCTCGAAGGGCGGCGCTTTGACATCGTGCTTGCCACCTATGGCCGCATGCGCATCATCGCTGATCTGTTGAAGGGCAAAACGAGCCGCTTTATTGGCGCGGGTGGCTCACGCGTCTACGCGCCGCGCAACGATCCGCGCTGGGGGCCGCTGGGCCAGCCAATGCAGTTGCCGGAGGACGGCCCGCGCAGCGACGACCCCGCCGGACCAAAATTCAACCACCTGATGTGGGTGACCGAAGAAGCCGTAATGCAGGCGCATCGTGAAGGCCATTACAACGCGACCTACTTTCGATATCCGTTACTTTACGGTCCGCATGCGCCCGGCAATGCCGACTGGAGTTTCGTGCGGCGAATTCTCGATGGCCGCAAACAGGTCGTCATCGCCGCCAACGGTCTGATAAAGCGCCGTGGCTACGCGCAAAACGTCGCCCACGCGCTGCTGCTGGCGGTGGACAATCCGCAGGCCTCGCGCGGGCAGATTTACAACATCCGCGACGAGCAACAATACACACAGCGGCAGTACGTCGAATTCATCGCACACCATTTGCGCCACAAGTGGGAGATCGTTGAAGTGCCGCCGGAACTGGCTCACCGCGTCTACAAAGGCATTGCCGCCGCGCCACGCGACAGCGTGATCGAATTTGACATCAGCAAGATCAAGGCGCAGCTCGGCTATCACGATATCGTCAGTCCCGCCGAGGCACTGGCAAAAGCCGTGGATTGGCTGGTGGCGAACCCTCTGCCCGCTGGTGGAGAAATCGAACGGCAACTCGGTGATCCGTTTGCCTACGCCGCCGAGGATGAACTCATCGCCGCATGCAAGACCGGGTACGCCGCCGCCGCAGGGGTGAAGTTTCCTGAAGTGCAACAAGGTCATGTCTACCGGCATCCGAAAAAGCCCGGCGAAGCGTGGTCGGCACCTGCGCTGAGGCAGTGAGATGACTGTCCTTCCATCAAAACAACAGGCCGCATTCTGCGCACTGTTTTTCGTGGCGCTCACGTGGCACGCCGCCGCGCACGCGCAAAGCGATTTCCCCACCCGTCCGGTCCGCCTCATCAACCCGTACTCGCCCGGCGGCTCGGTTGATCTGGTGGGCCGTGCCGTCGCCACCGGCTTGTCGCAAATCTGGGGACAGCAGGTCATCGTCGACAACCGGCCCGGTGCGGGCACACAAATCGGCACCGAGATGGTCGCGCGCGCCGATGGCGATGGCTACACCATGCTGTGTAACAGTTCGGCGATTGCCATCATGCCGGCGATTTACCGCAACATGCGCTTTGACACCGTGCGCGATCTGACGCCGATCATTCACGCCGCATACAGCGCGCCGATGTTGGGCGTGCACCCGTCCGTGCCGGCAAAATCGGTGAAGGAACTGATCGCGCTGGCGAAAGCGTAGCCGGGCAAGATCTCCGCCGCAGCGTCGGGCATTGGCAGCACCAATCACCTCACCGCCGAGATGTTTCAATCGATGGCCGGCATCAAGCTGCTGATCGTGCCCTACAAGGGTGGCGCGCCCGCGATTGCTGATCTCATCGGCGGGCAGGTCAATATGTTCTTTAATTCAGCTGCGGTGTTTCTGCCGCTGATCCCCAGCGGGCGTTTGCGGGTTCTCGCCACCGGCAGCGCCAACCGCGCCGACTACGCGCCCGACATACCCACTGTCGCCGAAGCCGGCGTGCCCGGCTTCGAAGCCTCCTCGTGGTTTGGGTTTTATGGCCCGCGCACGCTGACGCCACAACTTGCACAGCGCTGGAACGACGCCATCAATCAGTACCTGAAATCACCGCAGGCACAGGCCTACTTCACCAAGCAACACATTACCCCGGTCGGCGGCACGCGCGCTGCCTTTGCCAGTTACCACCTGTCTGAGACAACACGCTGGAGCAAGCTGGTTGCCATCGTAGGGGTGCAGCCGCAGTAAAGAAAATATTCAATAAAAACAAATGGTAATTAGGGCGTTTCGTAACCAAAGTATCCTAGAGGATACCTATGGTTACCAGAGTGAAAACA
>SYEN01000553.1 GCA_005800795.1 Burkholderiales bacterium
GTCGGCGCCCATATCGCCAAGCAAAAGGCCGGCCGTAGGCCCGGCCACGATCTGCCCCATTTCGACTACGCGTATTCCTTCCAAAGGCAGGCTGCTCATAGCTTGATCTCTTCCTGTTAATGGCAAATTTGCGAAAGTGTATCGCGAGTAGCAGCAACGCATTGCAGACTGCGCGAAAGGCACGACATTTGGCGCAATGACGGATTGATTCCCACGACAAAACCCTGCTACAGTTCCTGACTACGGGCGCATTGCGTCCACTTTATTTAACAAGGGAGTGCATCGCATGACCTCCGCGCACAAGTCCTTCCTCACCGGCGAAGTCAAGGCCCTCATCGGCGTTGAAACCGAATGGAGCGCCTATTCCGAGCCCATCTCGCCGTCGGAAACCCGCCGTTTCGTGCACGCAATCATGGATGACAACCGCCTGTATTACGACGAGGCGTACGCCCGCGGCACCAAGTATAAGGACGTGGTTTGCCCTCCCCTCTATGCGTCGTTCACCTTCCGGCGCGCACATGGCACGCCAGACCCTCTCGACCGTCTAAAGACCGACCGCGACTGGGATGCTTACGGGGGTGGCGGCGCTGGCCGTCAGACGCTGCCGCGCGTGCCGCATGGCTTTGAACGCATGGTCAACGGCGGCTCGGAAATCGATCTCTACAAGCGCTTGCAGCCCGGCAAGCGCGTGCGCACCAAGGTGCGTTACCACGACATCCGGGAACGCATGGGCAAGACCGGCCCGATGGCCATCGTCATCACCGAAACGGATTTTCAGGACGACGACGGCGACATCGTCGCCCGCGCGCGGCAAACCGCAATCTTCCGCTAACCCCGCCAACCAGATACAGCACGGAGTCACCTCAAATGGGCTATGCAACGCGGCGCTATTTCGACGACGTCAAGGTCGGGGATGAATTGAACCCCGTGGAGAAAGGGCCGATGAGTCCGGCGCATATCGTGCGCTGGTCGGCGTCATCGGAAAATTGGCACCGCATCCACTACGATTACCCGTTTACCACCGGCCACGACAAGAATCCCGGCCTGCTCATCAATGGTTCGTGGAAACAGCACGTTCTTGCCCAGATGCTCGACGAATGGGCGGGTCTCGAAGGCTGGGTGGCAAATATCGCGTTTCAGTACCGCGCCATGAACATCGAATGGGAAACCCTCACCGCGTGGGGCCGCGTGACTAAAATTTATGAAAAGAATGGGCTCGGCGTCGTCGAATGCGAAACCGGCATACGAAATAACAACGGCCTCGAAAGCACGCCCGGCTCGGCGGTTATCATTTTGCCAAAGCGCAACGGCAAAGCCGTGCCCTACCCATTCAAATCACTCGAAAGCTGAGCAGTCCGGCTTACAGTGATCAAACAATGAAGGCCCGCGTCACACTCGGGTAATTTGTGCGTTTTGCGTTCGGCCGAATCGACGCGCCGGGTTTCGCCCTGTATCGGTTCACGGAGGGCATGTGTATGCAATCGATGTTACGCGTCGCAATACTCATGCTGTGCGTGTCGTATCCATTTTGCGCATCCGCACAAAACTACCCGAGCCGGCCGATACGCTTGATCGTGCCGTTGCCGCCCGCCGGGGCGATGGACAACATCGTGCGCGCAGTCGCGCAACGCCTCGCACAATCCATGGCCCAGAATTTCATCATCGACAACCGCCCGGGCGCGGGCGGCAACGTCTCGCTGGAACTTGCTGCGGCCGCCGCCCCGGATGGCTACACCCTGGTTGCAATCGCGCCGTCGAGCATTGTCTACCCGATGGTGTTCAAGTCACGGGTCGATATCCTGCGCGATCTTGAGCCTCTGTCACAGATTTCCTCGCAGGGCTATGTGGTAGTTGTGCACCCCTCCATGCCAGCGCGTTCAGCGCAGGATCTGGTTTCGGTTTTGAAAACGAATCCCGGGAAATACAATTTTGCTTCTTCGGGGGTGGCGGGGCCGATTCATCTGACCGGCGAGCTGTTTATGGCGGCAACCGGCACCCGGATGACGCATGTGCCATACAAAGGCACGGCCCTGGCCTATACCGATATGGTGGCTGGCAGCATTCAGGTAGGGTTTCCCACCATCTACTCGGCGCTGCCGTACATGCGCAGCAGCCGCTTGCGTGGAATAGCGGTGACGACCCCGGCGATTTCTCCGGTCACTCCAGAATTACCGACATTGGCGCAAGCAGGTGTGCGCGGCGTCGAAGTGGTGTCGTGGTACGCCCTGGCTGCACCGGCAGCCACGCCACGGGCACTTATCGAGCGGCTCTCCAATGAAATCGGCAGCGCTGTTCGTCATCCGGATTTTGCGAATCGGCTGCAATCGGAAGGTTCAGAAGCGGTCGCCAGTTCGCCCGGTCAATTGCGCGCGACCATCGTAAACGATCGCGAAAAGTGGACGCGCGTGATCAAGGTGGCGGGTATTCGCCTCGAGTGAAGGCCGGATTTACCGCCATCGCGCGGCATCGGGACGAGGAAAAAGACTCTGGACGGTCGGCGAGTTTTGCCAGGCTACCTTAGCCTGCGCTTGTCGTACTGATTCGCCAACACGTTGCGCACGTGGGGAAACCCTATCGAGGTTGCGCCGCCATCGACGACGATCTCGCTGCCCGTGTTGTAGCTCAATTCATCGCTAGCCAGAAACAGCACGCATTGCGCGATCTGGAGTGATCACGCCGCACGTGCCATCGGAATCGCCTGCTGGTTCGCCGCGCGCCAGGCCGGAGTGGCGTTCGTGGCCATGCCCGTCTCGGATGCCTGTGCCGGATGTACCGAGTTCACGCGCACACCCCACGGCAGATACTGCCCTCCGCTCGCGCCGGTGATCAGCGCTACCTTGCCGAGCACCCTGCCGTTCTTTGCCATACGTCCTCCAGAAACCAAGAGTGCCTGAAAGTTTAACGTGCCTTGTTACGCCGCCTCAAAACGGCATCCGGCATTTTCTCGCTTTGATCCGCATCGGGCGGCCCTTTGAGTTCAAGGGTGTTGCCGTCCGGATCGGTCAGATACATCGAGGGGCCATAACCGAGCGCGCCATAGCGGCGTGCCACGGTACCCGGTTCTATGCCTTTGCGTTTCAGATGCGCATTGATTTTCGATTCCGAAAATTCGGCGATCTGCACACAGAAATGATCCATGTTGCGCCGTTTCCGTCCGGCGGCGGCGCCCCCCCGCTTTTCCAGCCGGGCCATTTATATCGACCAAATCGATCAAGCTCGCGCCCGCGCGAAGCTGGGTCAGCCCAAGGCCGGGCAAAACGCGCTCAATCTGGCAGCCCAGCACCGCCGCATACCAGGCGCACGCACGCGGGACATCCGCCACTCTGAGGACGACGTGATCGATTTGCAGAGCCGTGATGGCCACCATGTCTGATACTCCCTGACTGTCTTTGGATATTATGTCACCATAGAAAAAACCGGGGGAGATCGATCGCCCGCTGTGATTTCAAATGACCCATGGGTGTACGGAATGGCCCTAATACAGACAGGAACTGATGCATCGAAGCTGACAGCCCTGAGTGGATTGCGCGTGCTGGACCTGAGTCATGGTGTGGCGGGGCCCTTCGCGGCGCGGCTGCTCGGTGACATGGGAGCGGAGGTCATCAAGGTCGAGGCGCCGGTCTGCGGTGACTTTGCGCGGCGCGAAGAGCCGCTCAAGCAGGGCACGCCAGAACCGGAGCAGAGCCTGCTGTTCCAGTATCTCAACTGGAACAAGCGCGGCGTGACGCTCGATCTGCGAAACCCCGCCTCGCACGCGGCCCTGCGCAAGCTGGTAGAGCACAGCGACATCGTGATCGAAGCATTTCGTCCGGGAACATTGGGCGGCTGGGGCATCGGCGTGCAACGTCTGCTCGAATGGAATTCAAATCTCGTCGTGACCTCAGTCACGAACTTCGGACAAACCGGACCTTACGCCGGCTATGGCGCAACCGACCTTACCCTGCACGCGATGGGCGGCATCATGCAAGTCAGTGGGCGGGTGGATCGCGATCCATTGAAGCATGGGCTGCAGCAGGCCTTGTTTTGCGCGGGACTCAACGCAGCCTATGCGACGTTGGCGGCACACCTTGCCGTGCTCGCCACCGGAGGTCCGGGCGAGCATGTCGACCTGTCGATCCACGAAGTGCTGGCATCTGAGCACCACGCCAACTCGCCGATATACGTTCTGCTTGGCGCGGTACAAGGCCGGCGTCCGGTGTTGCAGGACCCGTTCAGCGGCGAGCCTATTCCCATGAAAAACGGTTACCTTTCGCTGCAAGCGGGCGGCGGAATGCCGTTTACCGACTTTGCAGATTTTCTCGGCATCCCAGAACTGCGCGACCGCTTTGCTACGCCAGGCGCACGCGTCAGGGCCGCTGACGAAGCGCGCAAGCTGATCGAGGACGCTGTCGCCGATAAGGATGCGAAAGACGTGTTTCTCGCCGGCGCCAAGCGTCGCCTCCTCACCGGGTTCGTGCAAGCAGCGGGCGATTTGCTGGCGTGCCCCCACCTGGCAGCGCGCGAGTTCTGGGCAGAGATCGACCACCCGGCGACGGGCAAGCACCATTTCCCGGGCGAATTGTTGAAGTTTTCAAAGACACCGCTGTCGATACGCCGGCGCGCACCGTTGCTGGGCGAACACACCAACGAAGTGCTGGGGACTGAGCTGAAGTTCTCCGCTGCCGAGATCGCTGCGATGCAAAAGCGCCCAGCTGGCGCGCCCACCCGTGGCTCGCCGCCTCGGAACGCAGCACCTGCGGTAAATTTACCCACACCGCGCCGCACACTGCCGCTGGCGGGAATGCGCGTGCTTGACCTGTCAACCGTGCTGGCCATCCCGTACTGCGGCGGCCTGCTCACCGACCTCGGCGCGGAAGTGATCAAGATAGAAGCCCCCAACCGGCTCGATGCGTCGCGCAACAACGATTGGCTCGCGCTTGAGGTTGGGCCTGGCGAAGATCCGTGGAATCGCGCGGGCGCCTTTCAGTTGGTCAACCGCGGCAAGCGCTCGGTCGTGCTTAATCTGGCCCAGGAGCGCGGACGCGAGGTGTTTCGCAAGCTCGTGGCGGTGAGCGATGTGGTCATCAACAATTACACGCCGCGCGTGTTGCGCGGATGGGGCTTGGGCTACGATGATCTCATCAAAATTCGGCCCGACCTGATTCTGCTGTCCAACACGGGTTACGGGTCATCGGGGCCATGGTCATCATTTCCCGTGCAGGGCACGGTGCTCGAAAACACCATGGGGATCACCGCCTACACCGGATACCGTGGCGACAAGCCGTGGAAGGCGGGCGCGTCGTACCCGGACTTCATCACCTGCTGGTCGGGGCTGACCGCGCTGTTCGCGGCCGTACTGCACCGCAAGGCAACCGGCAACGGGCAGTGGATCGACATGGGCATGTATCAGATTGGCGTAACGCTGATGCCGGAACCGATCCTCGGGTTGCAAGCGAACGGCGAAACCTGGCAACGCATTGGCAACGAAGATCGCCTGCATGTACCGAGCAACGTCTACCCGGCAGCGGGCGACGATAAATGGCTCGCGCTGTCAGTGACCAGCGACGAGCAATGGGCAACGTTCGCCGCGCTGATCGGGCGGCCGGAACTTGCGCAAGACGAACGCTATCGCAACGAAGCACATCGCCGGTCAAAGCGCGAGGAAATCGACGCCACTGTTCGAGCCTGGGCCGCCGCACAAGATGCGTGGGATGCGACACGCCGCCTGCAGCAGGCAGGTATCGCAGCGGGGCCGGTACTCAACAACCGCGACCTCCTGCTCGATGCGCATCTGCGGCAGCGCGGCTTCTACGAGTATGTAACTCACTGGCAGCCAATGGGCGTGCGGCCGTTGATTGGCCGTCCGTATGTGATGCGCAACACGCCGCTGCGGATACAGAAGGCCGCGCCACGTTATGGCGAGGATAACGGTTACGTGATGCGCGAATTGCTCCGCCTTACCGAGGCGGAGATTGCAGCGCTCTACAAGGAAGGCATCACCGCTGATGCGCCGGCATCCGCGGCGAGTGTACGGCAGCCCGATCTTGAGCCGGGGCTACGCAACGGTTCCTACAAGGAGATTGACCCCGACTATCGTAAGAAACTGGGACTCGGGCCGGTGAGACCAAAGTGAGGCCAAACCTAACGCTTACCCAGATAAGCGACGGTTTCTATCTCCACCAACACCTCCGGCTTTGCGAGCGAGCTGACTTCCACCAGCGTGGATGCAGGAAAATCTCCGCTGAAAAACTCGCGGCGCGCACGCCACACTTCGGTATTCTTCTGAATGTTCACCATGTAGATCGTCATCTTGACCAGATCGTCCATCGTGCCGCCCGCCGCTTTGACGATGCGTTTGATGCGCGCAAATATGTGCCGGCTCTGTTCGTACTCATCTTTCCCGACCATCTCCGTTCCGCCTTCAAAAGGACGTGCCACCTGCCCGGAGATATACAGCGTGTCGCCAGCACGTATGGCGTTTGACCACAAACCCGGGGCAGCTTCGGCGACATCGGACACGGGCACTTTGGTTCTTGGCATGGCAATCTCCTGATGGAATGGTTCGCGGTTTTCGCTAGCAGCCTGTCGGACTTAGCCGACAATTGTTTATTGAACTTGTCATCGAAGCCAGAGAGTAAACGTTGCTTGATAGGGGCATAGGATACACAGGCGAGGCGAACGAATGACACGATTTGTGACGGTGAATCGAGACAC
>SYEN01000554.1 GCA_005800795.1 Burkholderiales bacterium
GATGACCTGCTGCCCGAGCCGCTCGCCCATTTTTTGCGCCAGCACGCGCGCGACCACGTCAGTGACGCCACCCGCACCGGTGGGCACGACAATGCGCACCGGGCGCGAAGGGTAGCTGTCGGCGGCTTGGGCGAAACAAGGCAGCAACAGCAACATGCCGGACAGTCGCCTTAAGGGTTGAGCCATGATTTTGTGCCGTGATTTCATGCGGGAAGAACGGCATGTTAGGACGGCGCTTCGGGCAGGTCAAACCTGGAGCCGGCATGAGTGACGTGGCAGCGGGAAAAGTCCGCAAGTATTGTTCAGTGGCTGTCGCTATAGTGGCGGCACTTGAACCTGCGCCTGTTGCGTGAGGTGTGAGATCGCCATGAAGACAACTACGCGCCTAAGCTACGCCGCCCGCATCGAACGCGCGCAGAAGTATTTAAGCGAGCATCTGGACGACGCCATTGATCTTGAACGCATCGCCGCTGTTGCGCATTTTTCGCCGTATCACTTTCACCGTGTTTACGTGTCGATCGTCGGCGAAACCGTGGCTGATACGCTGCGCCGCAACCGGCTCAATCGCGCGGCGGTCAAGCTGCTGACATCGGTTGCACCGGTGTTGAAGATCGGGCGCGAGGCGGGTTACTCCCGCGTGCAGGCGTTTAACCGCGCGTTTCGCGATATGTATGGGGTAACGCCCACGGCCTATCGCGCGCACGGCAGTCTGGCGGCCGCGTTGCATGTCAAACGGTTACAGCATGTTTCGTCCCAACCCAATCCATTATTCAAGGAGCCCATTATGCGAGAGGTCACCATTCAACGCTTTGAGTCACTGCGCGTCGTAGCGCTGCGCCACCGTGGCGATTACATGGACATCGGCAGCACCTTTGAGCGGCTCGGCGCCTGGGCCGCCGGCAAAAATCTGTGTGACGCGAGCTCACGCAGCTTTGGTATCTATTACGATGACCCGGATAGCAAGCCGGCCGCCGATCTGACGGCCGATGCCTGTATGACTCTAACGCAGGCGTTCAAGCCCGAGGCGCCTTACACCGTGACGCAAACGCCCGGCGGCCGCTGTGCGCAAATGATTCATGTGGGGCCCTATTCCGAGCTGCATGACGCGTATCGCTGGCTGTATAACGAGTGGCTGGCGAAAAGCGGCGAGGAGCCGGGCGATCAGCCGCCGTTTGAAGAGTATCTGAACGACCCGCGCGGCACGCCACCGGCGCAATTGCAAACCGCCATACGTATCCCGCTGCGTGACAGATAAATCAGCGGTGCGCCGCCCGGCTGTCGGCAGGCGCGTCGTCGCGCAAGCTCAAGCTGTAGTCGCGCAACACGCCGGCCACGCGTATGCGATAGTCAGCGAATATTTCGTTGCGCCCGTTCGCCTGCGCCGTACGATGGCCTTCGACATTGCGCCAGGCTTGAACGGCGGCCTCGTCGCGCCAGAAGGAAAGTGACAGGAACTTGCCGCGCGTGGTTAGGCTTTCAAAACGCTCGATGGAAACAAAGCCGTCGATTTTTTCCAGTGCCGGGCGCAGCGACGCGGCAAGGTCAAAGTACTCAGCCGCCTTGCCCGCCTTGGGCCACACTTCAAAGATTACGGCGATCATGGTGCGTGTCTCGTGGATTGGGCGCTGGAGGGCCTTATAAAAACATTAATAAAATCAAATACTTAACTACTTCCGTTTTTTTGCCGTTTGCTTCTGCACCGCCAGCTCACGTGCAAGGATATCGGCGCCAGGCGCAAGCGCACCTTTCACCACCCTACGCAGTTCGCTGGCGGTCAAGGCGTCACTGTCGCGAAAATTCAGGCACCCGACGCCACTTTTTACGTCGGGCCGCCCGTGCTTGAATGCCGCGATGCGTTCACTCGAGCAGGTATACACCGAAACATATTGCTTCTGGCTCGCCCACGCCAAAAAATGTTCGCCCACGCGGTACGTTGGCATGCGGTAGTCGAGTGACATTACGGCATCGGGGAACCGCTTCAGCACCAGCGCGTGCACCATGCGTCCGCGCGCAGCACGCACGTCGGACAGCTTCGCGATGTACTCGTCAATGAGTTTGCCGCTCATGGGTATTCGCTCAGGTGTACTCATTCATGCAGGGCATTTCGCCGGGCGGAACATACCACGGCGCGCGCGAGCCCCAGAAAATGCTGTTTTCGGGCTTTTGCGCAACGGGCGTATCAAGCAGCCCGGCGGGAATCAACATATCATCGCGGCCGCGAACCGCGTGTGGCACGCGCGAACCGCATTGTGTGCAAAACCACACGGCAAAACGTTGCGCACCGGGCAAGTCGAAATGTTTTATCTGCGACTCCCCCGCGCGCCACGCGAATTGCGTGCCGGGCACAAAGGCATTTGCTGCATGCGCGCTGCCTGACGCTTTCTGGCAGCGCGAGCAGTGGCAATAACGAAACGCGGTGAACGGCGGCGTGATCTCGAACTTAACGCTGCCGCACAGACAGCTACCGGTGAGGGAAGTGGATGACATCGACGCTCCTTAAAAAATATCAATAAAAACAATTAGTTACATTGACCTATCCAGCGTGGCCTGCCAAAACCCCACATCCACCCAGCGCTCGAACTTGCGCCCCACCTGCGGAAAGTGAGCGACTTTCACGAAGCCGCATTTTTCATGCAGCGCCACGCTGGCGTCATTGGGCAACGCAATGCAACCCACCACCGCGTGCACGCCGCGCGCCTTGAGTTCGCGCAAGAGTTCAAGATACAACGGCTTGGCAATACCGCGTCCGGCGTAAGCCTTGTCCACATACACCGTGCTTTCCAGCGCGTGATCGTACGCCGCGCGTGTACGCCAGCGCGTGGCGTAGGCGTAGGCCACCACGCGGCCATCCAGCTCCGCCACCAGCCACGGATACAACGCGGTGTAATCGAGAATGCGTTGCGCCATGTCCACTTCGCTCACCGGCAATTGCTCGAACGATATGACGGTTTCGAGCACGTAGGGGTTGTAGATGGCGCAGATGGCGCTGGCGTCAAGACGGGTGACGGAACGCAGGGCTGGTGTCATGGTCGTAAGTGTGTAGCGATGGGCTTGCTATGGCCGGGGCATTTCAACACATTGTGGCGGCGGCCCGCCACCACAGAAACAGCGCACGCCCTCATACGGCGGGCAGTAGCACTCGCCAGGCACATAACGGCAACCGTGCTGCGATTCGCATTGATCCACACCGGCCTGATAATCATCTAGCCGGTCTCCCACCGCCGAGAGGCGGAGCAGGTACAGTGAGTTTGCCAACCACCAACCTGAACGGAGACCGAAATGCAATTTTGCGGCATAGACCTGCACTCAAACAATAGCGTTGTAGTGATCA
>SYEN01000555.1 GCA_005800795.1 Burkholderiales bacterium
CGCCATGATCCACACCACTACACTTACCACATACCAGGCGAGCCCGCCGGCGATATGCGGCTCGGTGGCGAGCTTCCAGCCTATGGGCAGGGCATTTTGCGTGGAGAATTCGAACGGGCCCACGGCATTGGTACCGGCTTTCAGCAGCAACTGCGCCACGGCGTTCAGCAGTACGCCGCACATCACCAGCGTAAACGAAACTGCGCTCATGGGGAGAGTCCTTTCACGGCTTTTTTACCGCGACATAGCGCACATGTTTTGCAATCACCTGCATCGGTAAACCGTCCTTGGCCAGCTTAGTATAGGTCGAAGGTTCAATCAGCGCGAGTGCTTTTGTCTGGCCGTGCCATGCTTTAACAAACGCCGGAATATCCGGCAGCCACAGCGATGGTTCCTGTTCCAGGCCGAACGCAAGTTCGTCGGAGTAGGCCACCAGCGTGACCGGCCGCTTGATGTAAAACGGCAGCGTTTGTTCGTAATTGTGCACGCTGTAGAACGGTATGCCGGGTTCGAGATGCGGTTTGATCTGTTGCGCGATGTCATGAGCCGACGAGGCGGGCGCGAGTACGTTGTGGCCGAGTGCTGCGATTTGCGTCAACGCCAGCGCGCCCACACTGATGCCGGTAATCGCGGCCGTGCGCAGGCCACGCCACCCGGCCCAAGCGGCAAAGAGAAAGAGTACCAAACCGGCTGCACCCGCCGCCAGCAGCCACGGCGTGTACAAAGCGTACAGCTCAGCGGAAACTTTTACGTTGCCCCAACGCGTGACGTGTGGCGCGTACAGTAGTACCGCGACTGCGCCCACCGCCAGCAGCAAGGCGTTCCACATTACTGTTCTAGTCTTTACGGCAACCAGCGAATGCGCCATCAGCAACGCCAGCGCCGGAAATATCGGTACGATATACGAAGGCAGCTTTGAGCCCGACGAAGAGAAAAACAGAAAGATCAGCACGGCCCACAGTACAAGAAAGCGGCGCGGGTGAAAGTGGCGGACGCCTGAAACGCCTACTTTCCAGCCATCCACCAGTGAACGCGCCAGATAAAGCATCCACGGCAGCATCGCAAACACGAGTATGGGCACGAAATACCACCAGGGACCGACGCGCCGGTGTACCTTGCTGGCGAAGCGCGCAAAGTGCTCGCGGATGAAGAAGAATTCAAAGAATTCCGGATTTGCCAGTTGTACCAATACAAACCATGGCGCGGCAATGATGAAAAATACTGGCAACCCCCACCCCCAGCGCAAGCGCGTCAGCAATCGCCAGTCGCGATGCCAGAGCAGGTAGGCCACGAACACCATGCCCGGCAGCACGATGCCGATCAACCCTTTACTGAGCATCGCCAACGCCGCGCAGGCCCAAGCGGCGATCATCCATGGGCTTTTTTTGCCCGGTGGTTCGTTCAGTGCAAGCAACAGACACAGCAGCGTGGCGGTCATGAACAGGGTCAGGCCCATGTCCAGCGTATTGATCTGTGCGACGATGATGAAGCCCGGGCTTGCCGCAAGTATCAGCGCGGCGTAAAAGCCGACTGCCTCGCCAAACAACCGCCGCCCGGCAAAGTAGGTGAACAACACGCATAGAAAACCGCACAGTGCCGGCCATAGCCGCGCTGTCCAGTGATGCTCACCAAAAACCGTGTAGGCCGTGGCCGTCGCCCAATATTGCAACGGCGGCTTTTCAAAATATTTGATGGCATTAAGCCGGGGTGTCACCCAGTCGCCACTGACCGCCATCTCGCGTGGAATTTCCGCATAACGGCCCTCATCGGGCCGCACCAGTTTGCGAAAGTCGAGTGTGCCGAGCCACACAGCGGCAAGCAGCAGGGCGAGGAAAATCAGAGTGCCGCGGCTGGGTGTTACCGGTTCGTGCATTGCGTGGAAGAAAATGTAGCGTGGCCGTGCGGCGGGCTGCCTGACAGGCGGGTTAAAAGCGACGTGCGATTATAGCGGAAGCATTTGCTAATTACATGTTTTTAATACGATTTTTGCCAGATTGCCGTATGTGCCGGGTTGCTTGTCCACAGCGGTTATCGTGGGCGCTTGAGCCAACGTGGGATAGTGTTTGGAAATGGCGCGCGTATACGAAGGATCGTAGTGATGGACCAGTAACGCTTGGGTGAGTTCGTCCCAGTGTTGTTCGCGAACCAACGTCTGCCATCCCGTTATGACGTCGCAGCCGTGCAGGTTGGCGAGGTGATCCAGCTGCACGGAGAGTAGTGTCGGGTCAAGCAGAAAATGCGCGTAGTCTTCTTTTAGCAATGCCACGCGTACCGGCATGGGCGCTCGCAGCACCAGCGGCGCGCCGGCCCACATTGCTGTGATCAACGCTTCCGGCACGCGCAGTTTGCCGACTTTTTTGCTTTCCGATTCGACGAACACCGGGCGCGAAGAATCAAAGCCGCGCAACGCGTGCCAGATGAGGCTTTCAAACATTTTTTGTGGCGGCTGGGGTGCACCGGGCAGGTTGCCGAGCACCGAGCCGCGGTGCGCGGCCAGTGATTCGAGGTCGAGCACTTGTGCGCCGGTGTCGCGCAAGGCGGCAAGCAAACGGCTCTTGCCGGTGCCCGTCATGCCGCACACGACGTGCCAGCGATATTGCCCGGGCATCCTGTCAAGATCAGCGATCACCTCGCGGCGATAGGCCTTGTAACCGCCATCGAGCCGCGCTGCGTGCCAGCCGATTTGTGTCAGCACATGCGCCAATGCGCCGCTGCGTCCGCCACCGCGCCAGCAGTAAACCAGCGGCTTCCAGCCGCGCGGCTTATGGTGAAAGCGCTCGAGCAGATGGCGCGCGATGTTTTCGCTGACCCGCGCCGCGCCGATTTTTTTGGCGTCAAACGGCGAGACCTGCTTGTAGATCGTGCCGACTTCGGCGCGCTGTGCGTCATTCAGCACCGGACAGTTGATTGCACCGGGAATGTGATCTTCTGCGTACTCGCTCTCGCTGCGCACGTCGATAATCTCGTCAAAGTTCGCCAGTTGTGCTACGGTTGCGATGACCGCTTCGCGCGCGCGCTGCACGGGTGGCAAGGCCTGCAACGGTTGCGAGCTCTGTGAATTGTTGCGAATGGTGTTCATCCTCCTAGTTTACGTGAAATCATGAATAAACCCATTGAATCCAACGCACTGAAGCTCACGCATCTGTCGCACGGCGGCGGATGAGGCTGCAAAATCACGCCAGCGTTGCTGAGCGAAATTCTTTCCAAATCGCCGATGACCGGCGTGTTCCCCAATTTGCTGGTGGGCAACGAATCGGCGGATGACGCCGCGGTTTACAAAATCAATGACACGCAGGCGATAGTTGCCACGACGGATTTTTTCATGCCGATAGTCGATGATCCGTTTGACTTTGGCCGCATCGCAGCCACCAACGCGATCTCGGATGTGTATGCGATGGGCGGCAAGCCGTTTATGGCGCTGGCGTTGCTGGGCATGCCGGTGGGTAAGGTGCCCGTCGAGGCCATCGGGCAAATCTGTGCCGGCGGCAAGGCGATGTGTGATCAGGCGGGCATTCCCATCGCGGGTGGGCATTCGATTGATTCACCGGAGCCGATTTACGGTTTGGTGGTGCTGGGATTGGTCCATCCGGACAAGGTTAAGCGCAACGATCGCGCCAAGCCTGGCGATGTGCTGATTCTTGGCAAAGGCCTGGGCGTGGGCATCATGAGTGCGGCGTTGAAAAAAGGCCAGTTGCGGGACAAGGCTTACGAACAGATGGTCGATGCCTGTACGCGCCTCAACACGCCGGGCCAGCAGTTGGCCGACATGCCAGGCGTGCATGCGTTGACCGATGTCACCGGCTTTGGATTGCTGGGCCATCTGTTGGAGATTTGCCGCGGGTCGAAGCTGGGTGCGCGGCTGGATTTCGCGCGTATGCCGATTTTGTCTGCGGCTAAATATCTGGCGGAGCAGGGCTTTGTCACCGGTGCGTCGGATCGCAACTGGGCAAGCTACGGCCCGCATGTCACGCTTCCCTCCGCTGCGCCGGATTGGCATCGCAAAATGCTCACTGATCCGCAAACGGCAGGCGGTTTGCTGGTGGCTTGTGACGCCGCAAGCGCGCCGGAGGTGCTGAAGATTTTTCATCAGCAAGGCTTCAAGGACGCGTGTGAAATCGGCGTGATGCAGGCGGGTGACGCCACGGTAGTTATATCATAAGTAATTGATTTAAAACAATAATTTATGAATTCTTCGCATGCGTCGCGCACGCAGCGTGCCATCATGGCTGCGGCGTCCCTTGTGTTGTTGGCGTGCACGACTTTGATCGCGCACGCGCAAGTAACCCCCGGTGAATACGTATATCCCGGCGGCTTCGGCGTACTGAAAATAGTGGCCAGCAAAGGCGGCGCACTGCAATTTGACATCGAAGTGGTCGGCGGAAACTTTCACACCTGCAATCTTTCCGGCGTGATCCGCAACAACGAAGCGCGCATGGAAGAAAGCGCCGATGATAAACAGCCCTGCATCGTCACCTTCAAGCCGCAAAAAGACGGCCTTGCCGTGGATTCGAAATTCGGGCGAGCCTGTTCGACGTACTGCGGTATGCGTGCGGATTTTACCGGCGTGTATCAACGGCCGCCGTCGGGCTGCGCCCCCAGCCAGGTGCGTCACTCGCGCAACCGGTTCAAGGCTGCCTACGACAAAAAACAGTACGCCGAGGCCCGTGGCCTGCTCGCGCCCGTGGTCGAGAAATGTCTCGGTACGCTCAATCAGTACGGCGAAGGTTGGGTGCGCAACGACATGGCGATCACGTATTACCGCACCGGAGAGCACGCTGCGTGCCGCGATGTGCTGAAGCCGTGGCTGGAACTCGCGCAGACGCCCGACAGCGAAATCAAGGACGGCTATCCGCCCTCCGATGCGGAAGAAATGTTGCGCCTCGCGCAGGCCACGCGCGCCAACATGAAGGTTTGTGGCGCGCCGGTGGCCCTACGCAAGGCGAAACCTTAGCGTTTGTAGGCTTAAGGCGAAACCGTCGCGCCCCAGCTTCGCCCTGGTCTTGTGCTACTTACCCCTCAGGGCACACCGGGAAATGCCGTCACATACTGCACTTTTACGTCCGGAAACGACGTGACGATCTGCACCTTGGTGTCGGGAAATGCGTTGACAATCTGCCATTGCCCGCATTGGTTCGGAAACGCCTTTACCTTTTCGACCTTCACGTCGGGAAACGCCATGACTTCCTGTACTTTGACATCGGGAAACGACGTAACAATCTGAATCTTGCCGTAGAGCTTTTTGCCCTTGTAGGTGCAGGATTTTTTGTCGATTGGTGGGTCGGCGGCCTCGGCGTGCCGGGCAGGCGCTGCCAAGGTCATAACCATGGCAATGGTCGCTGCCAGCCGTGTCCATCCAAATACCGAATTCATGGCGATCCGCCGCGCACGCGCAAGAGGGTCTAATTTCATAGGTGAATTTTCTTAACGGAGCCAGTTAGGTTTGGTGACATTATATAAATGTCATGACGCTTTAAGTAACCGTTTCATGGGCAAATCCCTACCGCTTTGCGGAGAGCGCAGGAAAAAGACGTACCGGTTCCGCATCTGCGGTATCCTTATAACATCCCATGAGCAAATTATTTTACGGCTGGCGCGTGGTCGGCGCGGGCGGTGCTTTGCAATTTTTGCAAAGCGTGCTGCTGAATTCGGCGTTTGGCATTTACGTGGCGGTGCTGGTCGAGGAACGCGGCTGGAGCAAAACCGCGCTGTCGGGTGTCGCCGCACTGAAATCCACTGAAGTCGCGTTGCTCGGCCCGGTGTTGGGCTGGCTGGTGGATCGCTTCGGCTCGCAAGGCATGGTGCGTTTGGGCGTGGTGTTGTTCGGGATCGGCTTTATGCTGTTAAGCCAGATCGACACGCTGCTGGGGTTCTACGGTGCCTTCCTCGTAATCGCCCTGGGTTCCAGCATGTTCAGCAATATGCTGGTGAGCGTGGCGATCATCCAATGGTTCGAGAAGCACCGCACACGTGCGTTGTCGGCCTTGCAGTTTGGCGGCGCGATTGGCGGCCTGTTCGTGTTCATCGTGGCGTGGGCGATGCAGATGTGGGGCTGGCGCGCGACGGCTTTGGGCTCGGGCGTGATCTCCATCGTGCTGGGTTGGCCACTCGCCAGCATGATCCGCAGCCGGCCGTCGGACGTGGGCGAAACCGTCGATGGTTTGCCCCCAGCGCCCAAGGTTAGCGGCCAGGCCAACGCGCCCGTTAGCGGCCCGTCGTTTACCGCCCGCCAAGCGTTGCGCACCAGCACCTTCTGGTTGCTCTCGCTGGGCCATGCGTGCTCGCTGTTGGTGGTGATGGCGATCAACGTGCATGCCATTACCCATATGAAAGAAGGGCTGGGCTACTCGCTGGCGCAGGCGTCGATGCTGTTTGTGCTGGTAACGCTGGGGCAATTCTTCGGCGTGATGCTGGGCTGGCTGATCGGTGAAAAATTCGTCAAGCGCAAAGTGGCTGCCGCCTGCATGTTGATGCATGCGGGTGGCATGTTGCTGGTGACCTATGCGCCGGGCGCCGTGATCCTCGCATTTGCCCTGCTGCTGCACGGCGTGGCCTGGGGCTTGCGCGGACCGTACATGCAGGCGATACGCGCGGATTACTTCGGCCGCCGTTCCATCGGCGTGATCCTTGGCCTGTCGACCATGGTCACGGTAATCGGGAATATCGTGGGCCCGATGCTGGCGGGCATGTTCGCCGACTGGCGAGGCGACTATCAGGCGGGCTTCACTGTGCTGGCGGTGCTGGCTGCCGTAGGGTCGCTGTTTTTTCTGATGGCTAAGCCACCGCCTGCGCCGGAAACCCTCAAAGTCTAATGGAATATATAAGTATTTGATTTTATTGATATTTTTTACTGTAATTTGACACCGGTTTCTTTTATGAGCTTGGCCCAGCGGGTGATTTCAAAGTCCAGATACTTGGTTAAAGCTTCCGGCGGCCCGCCCAGCGGGGCTACGCCCAGCGTCTGAAAACGCTCGCGCACATCGGCCGTTTGCAGCATGCGGTTGATTTCGGCGTTGAGCTTGGCGACGATCGGGCGCGGCGTGCGCGACGGCACAAACACGTTGTACCAGGCGATCACCTCAAAGCCCGGCACGCCCGACTCAGCGATGGTGGGAATGTCCGGCGCGATGTCCGCGCGCTTGATGCTGCTCACCGACAGCGCGCGCATTTTGCCGCTGCGCGCGTGCGGCAACACGCCGGTGATGACATTGAACACGCCTTGCGCCTCGCCGCCCATTACTGCGGTAACCGCGGGGTTGCCACCTTTATATGGGACGTGCAGCAGTTCGATACCGCTCATGTGGCGAAACATTTCCATGGTGAGATGCGCCGAGGTGCCCGCACCGGACGAGGCGAAGGCGAGTTTGCCCGGTTGCGCTTTCGCCAAAGTGATCAAATCACGGGTGGTTTTCGCCGGCAGCCCCGGATGCACGCCGAGCAGATAGGGCATCTGTGCCAGCAGCATCACCGGCGCAAGATCGGTCACCGGATTGAACGGCAACTTGTAGAGCGATACATTGATGGCGATGCCGCCGGAGGTGGTAAGAATCGTGTACCCATCGGCAGGTGCGCGCACCACCAGATCGATGCCGATGGTCGAACCCGCGCCGGGCCGGTTATCGATAATCACCGGCTGGCCCCAGGTTTCGTGAAATTTCTGCGATAACACGCGGCCTACCAGATCATTCGAGCCGCCCGGCGTGAACGGCACGACGATGCGGATGGGCTTGCTGGGGTAGTTGTCGGGGCTGGCGGCGGCGAAGGCCACATTGGCAACGCACGTGGTCGCCATGACACCGACCATGCGGCGAGCGACTTTCATGTTGAAGTCAATAGCAAGAGTAATGTAACTCATTGTTTTATAGTGATATTATTTGGGTATGTTACTGGCTGGTTTCTCGGCGGCGAAGTAGCATCCAGACTATCAATCTGAAGGTAACCTCCGGCAAGCACATTGTACGTGAATGTGATTGTGACGCACGGCATTGCGCGCGGCTGGCTCGGGTTTGAGCAGATGGGTATGATAGATAAATTCCCGCGCTCGGCACGGTTGGTGTGCCGCCGGACTCGATAGCCCTTGTTCAGTGGTTTCGCCATTTCGGCCGAGGAGTCATTGATGTTGATACGAATTCAGTGTTTGGCGATTGCCTTGCTGTCGGCTTTACTATCGGTGACATTGTCGTCCTGCGGCGGTGGGTCATCTGGAAGCGGGGCATCCGTGGGTATAGCAGGGACGAGCACCATCAGTGGCGTTGCGGCCACAGGTGCCGCGTTGGGCAACGCAGCCATTCAGATCAGAGATGTTAACGGCGCCACGGTATCCACCACCTCGGCGGCCGATGGCAGCTATACGCTGGATGTGACAACCTTGACGGCGCCATTGGTGCTTACGGCGACGACGCAGTTGGGTGACGCCATGCTCAGACTGGTTTCCTTGCTGGCCGTAAAACCGCCGTCGGGCACAATAGGCACTGCCAATTTAACGCCGCTGACGCACGCCTTGGCCGCACTGGTCGCTCCTTCCGGTAATCCAACTGATCTGGAAACCCCCGCCGTGCTCAGAGCTGCGGCTACGCAAGCCCGAATAGACGAAGCCGCCGCGCGGATCAGAATCGTGGTGGAAAATCTGTTGCGGGATGCGGGCGTGGAGCCAGCCGGATTTGATCCCGTGTCTACTGTGTTTGCTGCCAATCGTGCAGGAGTAGACCGGGTGCTTGAACTGGTGCGGGTGGACGTCAACGGACAGGGTGTTACGTTCACCAACCCGGTGGCCCCGGATGATGGAAACGGCTCTGCGTCGGTGCGGTTGTCAGCCACGACTGCGCCAGGGCGCTTGCCTGCGCCGCCATCGGGTACCGCCTTGGGACAACTGGATCACTTCGCAACACTGGCAGAAGCCTGTCTCAAGGATCCGCCGGCCGTGCGTGCGCCGACGCGTGACGCTAATGGCTTGGCCACCAGCCTGAGCGCGGCGTGCAACGCAGTGCCTTTCAGTGCGAACTACAAGTCCGGTGGATTTACCCGACTTCAACGCTACGGCGGCTTGTTCGTCAATGGCAACTTTACTGGTGCGATCTTTTCGAAACCCGAGATGGAGGTTACCAGTGCAGATGGTTCGGTGGAGTTTCGGATGGCGTTCAAGACGGCAGCTGGAGTAGGTGGTGTGATAAGTGACATTGCGCGCAAGACCAACCCGCCAGGCAAGCTGTATCAATGGGAAATTGATGGCAACCAGCGCGACTATGATTCAAACGTGCATGCCAAGCTCGATAATCTTTTTCAGCTGAATCCGAATAACACGCAGGAATCTAGCAAGAGCCACTATCGTGTCGCGCTGAGCCTGTTTTTCAATCCGCGCGATAACGGTGGCAAGAATGTTCAGGCTGTTCGCATTAAGGGGCCGCCCATTAGACGGTCGTAATCAAGAGACATGAGTTCACCCTTCCACTGATTTTGTGGTTGTTTCTTTTCTGCAGAACCGTTTTTCAGTTCTGCCCCTGCTACTACAGTGCCGTGCCGCCGGTCTCACCGCACCCG
>SYEN01000556.1 GCA_005800795.1 Burkholderiales bacterium
CAGGAAGGTCTGCAAATGGGGCACCGAAGGCATCGGCGCGCTCTATGTGCGGCAGGGTGTGAGCGTTGCCTGCCAGATGCACGGCGGTGGCCACGAGCGCGGGCTGCGATCGGGCACGTTGCCCACGCACCAGATTGCCGGGTTGGGCGAGTGTTTCGAGCTGGCCATGCGGGAAATGGCGGGCGAGTTGCCGCGCATACGCGCCCAGCGTGACCGGTTGTGGGCGGCGTTGCGTGAGCTGCCCGGTGTGCATCTGAACGGTGATTTCAATGCCCGTGTGGTGCACAATCTGAACATTCGGATCACGAATTGCGATTTGCCGCTTCACTTGCTGACGGAGGTGGCGGTGTCGTCGGCTTCGGCGTGTATCGCAGGGCAGGCGTCGCATGTGATCGCGGCACTTGGTGACGATGGTGGCGGCGGCGACGCTGCCACGGTTCTGCGCATTACCGTGGGCCGTTTTAACACCGATGCTGAAATCGATTTCGCAGCCAGCTATCTGCGTGGCAAAATACGGGCTGGCCGCGAAAGTATCAGCAGTAAGGCGGCTTAGCCGCAAATGCAACAACTCCTGCCGGAATTGTCATGGAAGATCTGGATCTCGATTTCGTAGAAACCAAGGTAAGCAAGGAAGCCGACAAGCTGGTTTACGATGTCGAGGTGGCGCGCGCGTTTTTTCAGGCCAATGGCAAGCCGGCGGCTATCGCCAAGGACGCTTTGCTGTTTACCGAGAAAACGCCCGGCGGCCGCATGTACTTTATTGCTCGCGGCGACATTCTGCTGTCCATGAACGGCAAGTCGCTGGATGTGGCCAAGGCGGGCGAAATTCTCGGCGAAATGTCGGTGGTGACCGGTTCGCTGCGCACTGCCACAGCCGTTGCCCGCAGCGACTGCATGCTGATCGAGATGGAAGGCGATCAGTTCAAGCAGGCGCTGTCGCGCCAGCCCGAATTCGCATTGATGCTGATGCACATGATGCTGTCGCGGTTGCGTCTCACGCTGTCGATCCTGCGCATGCGCGGCGGGCTGGCCTCCAACGCACCCGCGACCACGGCGACCTCCGGTTGCGTGGTCAACAACAAGCTGTTGCTTAACATTGCCGAAGCGCTGGGGCCGACCGCAATCACGCAGTTTCCCAAGGGCCGCAACATTATTCTTGAGGGTGCCACCGGCGTGTCGATGTACGCGATTTTGCAAGGCTCGGTGGTGATCTCGATACAGGGCAAACCGGTGGAGACCGCAGGCACCGGCGGCATATTCGGCGAAATGACGCTGATTGATTCTGGCCTGCGCGCGGCCTCGGTGGCGGCGACCAGCGATTGCAAACTGCTGGCGATCAACCGCGATTCATTCATGAAGCTGGTGAAGAGCAACCCGCTGTTCGGATTTGAATTACTCAAGGGATTTGCCGGGCGGTTGCGCTATTTGAACGGCTTGCGCAAGTAGGGATCTGCGCAAAATTCTGCCCGCCGCCCTTGCGGCTGCTGCCACCAGCGTTCTTGCAGTAACGCCTCAGAAACGTATTACGGGCCGGACTGCTCCGCTTTGGCCAGCAGCGCGCGCACCAGATCAGCGCCTTCTCGCGCCACGATGTCCGCCGGGCGGTTCCACTGTTCCGGGTTCGGCGCTTCGTAACTCATGTAGCCCTGATAGTTCAACGCCATCAGTGTCTTGAAAATTTCCAAGAAGGGTGCCGCGCCCTTGCCCGGCGGCAGGCGATCCACCGGCTGGCGCGAGTCAGAAGGCGGCCCTGGCGGCGCGTCGCTGAACTGGAAGGTGATGATTTTTTCGACGGGCACGTTTTTGAAACTCGCACCGTTGCCGCCGCTGCAATGCAGGTGGTAGGTGTCGAGCAGCAGACCGGCATTCTTCATGTTCGTCGCGTCCACGAGTTCCATGCCGTTTTCGAGAGTTCGGATCAGCGGATGGCGCGAGTTGAATTCTATGCCGATTTTGATGCCGTGCTCGCCACAGATTTCAGCGCAGGTTCTGAAGTTCTGTATGGCTAATGCCATACCGCCTTCGGCGTGTTGGCCGGGCGCCACCATGATCACGTCGCAATTTAATGCCACGCACTTTTCGCAGACGTAGTGCAGCGAATCCAGCTTGCGTTTTAACTCGTCGCGGGTTTCAAACAGCACGCCGCTTTCAGTGCCGATCACCGCGACTTTGATGTTGGCGTCGCGCACGAGTTTCACCATTGCTTCTTCACTTAGTCCCGCCTTGAGCCCGCGCATGAAATCGATGTGGCGCAGCTCTACCGCGTTGTAGCCCGCTTCGCGCGCAATGCGCAGTGCGTCCGCCAGCGGCGTGGTGTCGAGTGTCCAGGTGTGCAGGGCGATGCGATTGTGCAGAACGTTCAAGGGAGTCTCCGCTACGGTGTTTTATTGTAAGTATTTGTTTTTATTGATTAATTTATCATGGCTACGATGCTGTTACCAGCCACGCGGCCAAGCCTCAGATGCGCGCATTATGCCGTTCGCGCGCGCGGGTGTCATGCAGTGCCGGGCGGTTTGATGGTCACGCCGTCCACGCCCCATTGACTGAGCGGCACTTCGTTGATGACAACCCACACCGGTTGCTTCAGCGGCCCGAGTGTGCGCGTCATCACTTTTGTAACATTGGCGATCAGTTGTTGCTAGATCTCATCACTGTGTCCGGGGCCTATGTATAGTTGTGCGAGGGGCATGCCATCTCCTTGGGTGGAATTTCAGGCGTATCGCACGGCGCCTATAGGCCAATTGCGATTACTACAACGGAGTCTTGTGATGCGTACATTTTTTGTCCGATGTGTCGTTGCATTGAATTTTGCGTTGCTGCCGCTCGCCGCTTTCGCGCAGCAGGCTTCATCGCCGCGCGTGACGGCGGCGGAACTCGACAAGGCCGCGTTTGCCTTCGCCGACCGTTACACCACGCAGATGGTCGCGGCCACTGATGCGATCCTGCGCGAGAATCCGTCGCCGGAGCAGCGCCGCCTCGCCCATCAGGTCAAGCTCGTCAGCGTGAGCGGGGTGTACGATATCGTCACCAACGCCGAGCCGTTTGCCAAGCTGATGGATCTGCTCATGGTGGTGACGCTGCAAAGCTATCGCTGGATCGACGAGGACGCCGCCGAGCGCACCTTCGGCGCGCGCAGCCAGCCATTGATCCAGGCCATGCGCACGTTGCGCGTCGATATCTGGGGCGTGGCCGGGCGCGTGTTGCGGGCGGAGCAATTGCAGCAGTTGGATGCGTTGATCCTCGACTGGCGCAAGCGCAATCCCCACGTGGATATTCTGTCGTATCTGCGTTTTGACGAAGTGGCCGGCAAACGTACCAACGCGCTGGAGGAAATCAAGGCTACGGGCCTGTTCGCCGAAATCGCCGAGGCCACCAAGGTGGCAGACGATGCACGGCTCCTTGCCGAGCGCGCGTTTTATCAGGCCAAGCGCATGCCGTTTTTGCTGACCTGGCAGATGGAATCGCTGCTGAATGAAATGCTGATCAAGCCGGAACTGTCGCAATCGCTAAAGGCGGCGGACTCGCTGGCGAAATCTGCCGACCGCACCTCGCTCGCCGTCGAACGGCTGCCGGAGCAGTTTGCCAAAGAGCGTGAAGCGCTGCTCACCGCGTTCGAGGATCGCAACGGGCGCCTGGCCAAACTGCTGGGCGAGGTACGGCAAACCACCACGGTGGCCGATCAGCTTACCGCGCGCGTGCACAAAGTGGCTGAGTCCGGAGAGCGGCTGACTGCCAACCTTCGCGAAACGGCCAGCGGCGCCACGGCCACTTCGCAGGCGCTGGATCAATTGCTCACCCGGCATGTGGGGTTGCCCGATCCCAAGGCCAAGCCGTTTGAGATCGACCCTTACGTCAAAGCCAGCTCGGAATTCAATCAAGCGGTCGCGGGGCTGAACAGTTTGGTGGGCAATACGGATACGCTGTTGGGTAAAAAGCTGTGGGTGGCGCCGGCGCAGGATTTCAACGCCATGATTGCTGCGCAGATTGATCGCGTGTTTTTCTACGCGCTGATCCTGCTGCTGGTGTTTTTTGCGTTGCTGTTCGCGTACCGCTGGAGTACGGCACGCTGGATGAGGCCGGTATGAACCCCATGAACCCTGCGAGCCATATCGCAAAAGTTACCGCGCTACTATGCCTGTGGGCCGTTGCAGGAACTGCGCTTGCACAAGGCAACGAACGGCTGCCGGCCTATCAACGTGTGGATAAACTGCAAGGCGCAGTGCAATTGTCCGGCTCTTCCGCAGTGGCTCTCTTCGCACGCACGTGGGGCACGGCGTTCCAGCAAATCTATCCGCAAGTGCCGGTGACGGTGGTGGCCAAGAGTTCAGGTGCGGCTATTGGCGACATGCTGGCCAATCCGGCAACCATCGGCATGACATCGCGGCCGATGTCCACTGCCGAGCGCGAAAGTTTCGCCAAACAGTACGGCCAGCCGCCGCTGGAATACAAGGTGGCGATCGACGCTGTTGCCATCTACGCGTTCAAGGACAATCCGTTACAGTCGATCTCGCTGCCGCAACTCGAGCGTATTTTCGCCGCCGCACCCAAGAGCGGGCCACCGGTCGCGCGGTGGGGGCAAATTGGGTTGCAGGGCGAGTGGGCCGAACGCGCCGTGAACGGCGTCGGTTTTGAAGCGGGGCGTGGCGCGTATGAAGTGATGCGCGAACTGGTTCTGCGCGGCGGCGATTTTCGCGCCAGTGTGTCGGCCGAGCCGGTATCGACCTCCGTGGTGCAGGCGGTGGGTGTAGACCCTGGTGCGATTGGCTATGCCAGCGTTTATTTTCGTACTGCACGCACCAAAGTGCTGGCAGTAGAAACCGCCTCCGGCGACAAGGTTCCGCCTACCGAAGCGGAAGCCTCTGGCGGCAGGTACCCGCTGGCGCGTTTTCTGTACCTTTATGTGGGATCGCCAAAGGGCGCAGCACCGGATGCCGCAACGCGCGAGTTTTTGCGCTTTGTGCTGTCGGAAGAAGGCCAGAATGCCGCGCGCGGGACAGGCGCATTTGCCATCTCACCCGCACTGGCGCAATCGCAGCGGATAACGATCAAGTAGCACTGGCGTGAGTCAGGAGACGCGCAGTCACGGTGAAAAACTACAAGCCTGTGCTGGTCCGGTGGCAGGTGAATTTCGAGCGGTCAGCCAGCGGGATCGTTGCTGCGTAACGCTGTCACAATGGCTATTCGGTAAGGGGCACGGATTTATTGGCTCAACTACCCGATAATCATAACTAGTTGTTTTTATTATATATTTTTTGATTCCTGCTTGGCGGCCTGCCACTGGTCCAGCTTGCCGCGCGCGTTGTTGGTGGTGCGATTCAGCGCATTGTCGTGCGCCGGCAACTTCGACGTGAGTTCGATCACATAGCTGTTCGGATCACGAAAATAAATCGACTGCACAAAGCCGTGGTTGGCGATGCCGCGCGTGGGGATGCCGGCGGCCTTGCCCTTGGCCAGCATGCGGTGCAACGTGGTGTCGTTGACTTCGAGCGCGATGTGCAGATCGAAATCGTGCTGTTCCTTGAATTCAAACGGCTGGTTGGGCGCTTCGAAGAAAGCGAGAAACGAGCCGTCGTCCATTTGATAAAAGCTGTGCAGCACGCGGGTGTTACGGCCCGTTTGCGTTTGTTTGATTTCAAATGCTTCGGTGAGCGGCAGTTCAAGAAAGTCTTCATAAAACCGGCGCGTCTCTTCCGAATCGCGGCAGCGGTAGGCGTTGTGATGCAGTCCGCGGATGTGGCTCATGCGAGTCTCCTTAAACGTTCAGCGGCGTTCAGCGCCGGAAATTTTATCTGGGCTGTTTTTAAAAATCTATTAAAACAGATACTTATGATACTCAATCGACTGTGACGCGTATTGCCGAAGGGTGCCGCCATGATTTTAAGCGGTCGTGTGCATGGTGGCCATTGTGCGGTGGGGGGTGATAGGCGTACGGCTTGGCTGACACGGCTGCGTGGCGGATGCGCCGTGCGAGTGCCGCGCGGATGTTAAGATTAGCCTTTAGCAAACCGACCGCATTACTCATCGTTCAACCGCAATCCGGGGATTCAATGAAGACAGCACCAGCGCGCCAGCGTGGCGTGGAGCACGATATTGTTCAAATTCCGCTCGCGGGCGATTCAGCGCCCTATTATGAGCCGCAAGGCAACGAGGTTGCCGTTTTCGAGGCGGCCTATAAGCGCCGCCTGCCGGTGATGTTGAAAGGCCCCACAGGTTGCGGCAAGACGCGGTTTTTGGAGCATATGGCGTTTCAGTTAAACCGCCCGCTGGTGACGGTATCGTGCCACGAGGATTTGACCAGTTCCGATCTGGTCGGCCGCTTTTTGCTGGAAGGCGCTGAAACCGTGTGGCAGGACGGGCCGCTGACACGCGCGGTGAAGGCCGGTGCGATTTGCTACCTCGACGAAATCGTCGAAGCGCGAACCGACTCCACCGTGGTGATTCACTCGCTCACCGATCATCGGCGCAAACTGACCATCGAGAAAAAGGGCCAGGAAATCGATGCACATGAAGATTTCATGCTGGTGATTTCGTACAACCCCGGTTATCAAACGGTGTTGAAGGATTTGAAGCCCTCGACCAAGCAGCGCTTCGTCGGCCTCAATTTCGATTTTCCCACCGAGGAAATCGAGCGCAAGATTCTGATGGCAGAAGTGCCAGGACTGTCGCACGAAACTGCCCAGCAACTGGTGGCGACAGGGCGCAAGGCGCGTCTTTTGAAAGATCACGGTCTTGAAGAAGCGACTTCCACGCGCGCGCTCGTATATGCCGCATCGATGATGGGTGCCGGTCTTGATTCGGTGGCCTCCTGCCAGGTGGCGTTGGTCAACCCGATTACCGACGACCCTGAACTGGCGGAAGCCCTAATGGAGATAGTCAACGCGCATTTTGCGGTTTAGACGCGCTGACCGCGTTTGCATCGGTAAGGCACCTGTGAGGTTTCAGTGAGTTCTCCCGCCATACGCACGCTGCTCGACGCCCTGCGCGAATCGAACAGCGATTTGTTGTCTGAGATAGAGGGTGTAATGCCCGTCATCCGCCCGCACGGCGAGACGGAGACGCTCGACTGGATCAACGCCTACCGCACGCTGTCGGATTTCGAACGCGACGCGGGTCGTGCTTTTGTGCGCGGCAGTCGCGAAGCGGAAAAAATTTCAGAGTCGGTGTTGCCGTGGACGCGCCAGGCACTGGCCATCATGCGCTGGCGCCACTCGGGGCCTGCGGTCGAAGGCTTCATGAAGAACCTGCCGCGCGCGTTCGGCTCGCTGGGCCACGCGGGCGAGGAGCGCTGGGCGAATATCGGATTGGCATGGTGCGCGCGTTCCATAGAAAGCGGCTGCGCGTACTTTGCGACGCCGGTGCTGGATGTATCCGGACGCGGCGGAGGCATTGCGGCGATAGAAGCGCTCAACACGCCCGCTGAAGAGCTGTATGAATCGCGCAAACTGCAACTGGCGACGTTTCTGCCCGGCGCGATCCGCGTGCGCAACCTGCTCGGCGTACAGGCGGTGTTGCCATGGGCGATGCGCGGCGCCGACATCATGCAATCGGG
>SYEN01000557.1 GCA_005800795.1 Burkholderiales bacterium
AGGTTGTATGCCCGCAAAGGTGTTGCTGAATGCGCGTGCAATGGTCACCGCCGGGTTAGAAAAAAACGTGCTGGCGGTAAACCAGTAACCGGCAGTGACGATCAACGCCACCATCAGCGGCACTTTCTCGGCAGCGTTGCGTAGCCCGAGGTGGATGGTGGCAAGCAGCACGCCGGTGGCGAGAAACTCGGAAATCCGTTGCGGCACACCGCTGCGCACCTTGGCGGAAAACTGCATCACCGGCAGGTCGAACATCAGATGCGTGATCCACATGCCGATCACGCCGCCGCCGATTTGCGCGGCGATGTAGGCCAGACATAGCGCCGCCGGCAATTCGCCGCTGCGCCAGAAGGTGAGCGACACCGCTGGATTGAAATGCGCACCGGATACCGGGTCGAGTATCGTGATCAACACATAAAGTCCGGCGCCGGTGGCAATCGAATTACCGAGTAAAGCCACCGCCGCGTTGCCGCCTGCCAGTGATTCGCCCATGATGCCGGAACCGACGACAATAGCGAGCAATAGTGCGGTACCGGCGAATTCTGCGCCGATTCTTTGTACTGAAGAGGCGTTCATGTCTTGCGCGAGTCAGCGTGACAGAAACAATTTTTCGGCCGCCGGATCAAGCACGGCTGTCTCACCGATACGCCGCAATTCCGCGCGCCGCGCATCTGCCGTCATGCTTTCGATGGGCAACGCCAGCAGCATCTCGATACGCCGTTTCATCGCATCGCGTATCGCGCGAAACGCCGTGCGCTTGTCGTCATCCGTGCCGGTGACCGACGCCGGATCGGGCAGGCCCCAGTGCGCGGTGACCGGGTGGCCCAGCCATACTGGGCAGGCTTCGCCGGCGGCGTTGTCGCACACGGTGACGATCAAATCCATCACTGGCGCACCCGGAGCGCTGAATTCGTCCCACGACTTGGAGCGCAGATTTTCCGGCGGGTAATGCATTTGCGCGCACAGTTCGGCGGCAAACGGATTGACGCGCCCGCCGGGGTGCGAGCCCGCCGAGTAGCCGCGCAAACGGCCGCCGGACAGTGTCGTCGCCAGCGCCTCGCCGAGGATGGAACGCGCGCTATTGCCGGTGCAGACAAACAGGATATTGAGCATAGATAGAATAAAAATAATCAATAAAAACAGATACTTAAAAAATATCCTAACGATTACTATGCAGCATCGGCCTGTGCGGCGGGCGCGTCGACGACGCTGCGCCAGGCGGGGAACACAATCCGAAACTCGCTGCCCACGCCCGGTTCTGACTGAATTTCCAGCGTGGCCTGATGGCGCAGCAACACATGCTTGACGATGGCCAGCCCCAGCCCTGTGCCGCCAGTTTCGCGCGAGCGGCCGCGATCCACCCGGTAGAAGCGCTCGGTGAGGCGGGGAATATGTTCGGCTGCAATGCCGATGCCGGTGTCGGTGACGCTGAACACGCCGCGATTTTGTTCGTCGACACGCCAGGTCAGGGTGACGCGGGCGCCTTGCGAGATTTGGGTGGATCGTGGCGTATAGCGTACGGCGTTGCTGGCAAGGTTGCCGAACGCGCTGCGCAATTCATCCATGCTGCCAGAAATGGCCGCCCCCTCGTCCACTGCGACGTCGATGTTATGGCCGCCCGCGCTCAGCGCCCGCGCGTCTTCGGCCAATGCGTGCAGCAGTGCATGCATGTCCACGCGCTCTTCGCGTTGCGGTGTATCGCTGCCTTCCAGCCGCGACAGCATCAACAGGTCGTCCACCAGCTTGAGCATGCGATCCGATTGCTGCACCATCAGCGCGATGTGGCGGCGCGCCTGTTGGGCAGGCATCACCGTGGTGCCGCTCATGTGTTCAAGAAAGCCGTGAATCACTGTCAGCGGCGTGCGCAATTCGTGCGACACATTGGCGATGAAGTCGCGGCGCGTGGTGTCGGCACGTTCGATCTTGGTGATATCAAAACTTACCAACAGCTTGCGTCCGTCGCTGAACGGAATTGCCTTTAGCGACAGCAGTTGGCCGCTGTGGTGGGCAGGGCGGTAGTCCAGGGTCTCGTCCGCCACCCCGCTTTGCAGAAAAGAAGCCAGCCTCGGCACGCGCACGATGTTGGTAAGGCGTAAACCGTAGTCGCGGCCGGGTTGCAGGCCGAGATGTGCCGCGGCGGTGTCGTTGCACCACAGCAGTTGATCACCGCTGTCGAGCATGGCGATGCCGTCGGGCAAGGCCTGCGCCGCCTGCGTGAACAGTTCGAGTTCCCGGTTGACTTGATCGCGCTTGCGCGACTCCTGGCGCAGCGCGCGATAGGCCTCGGCGAACACCGTTCCCCACATACCCCACGGATCCGGCAAATCGTCTGCGTTGGGTGCTTTCAGCCAACGCTGCAAGCGCATCAGATTATAGACATGCACGCCATACAACAGCGCCAACCCAAGAGAGACCGTCGCCCAGCCCGCCGCCGCACCCAACCACAGCCCGACGGACACCGCCACAAACGCGATAAATACAAACTTCAGCGACAACGAAGACCATACGGGCATCATGACCCAGCCGTTCCGAGATTGCCAATACTAGCCACCCAATTGTACCGCGGCCCTCAGTCCAGGCCGGCGTGTAACCTCGTGGAGGTTGCGGCGCCGCGGGGTTTGGCTGCGGAAAACTTGTAGCCGGCGCCACGCACGGTCTGAATAAGGTCTTCGCCTTCCACGCCCAGCGCCTGACGCAGGCGGCGAATATGCACATCCACGGTACGCTCTTCAATGAAAACGTGATCGCCCCATACCTGATCGAGCAGTTGCGTGCGGGTGTAAACGCGCTCCGGGTGAGCCAGAAAAAAATGCAGCAGCCGGAACTCCGTCGGTCCCAGTCCAATCGACTGATCGTTAAGCGTAACTTCGTGGCTCACCGGATTCAGCATCAGCCCGCCTGCCGCCAGCGCGGCATCGGAGGTGTGCGGCGCGCGCCGCCGCAGTACCGCCTGAATGCGCGCCACCAGCTCGCGCGG
>SYEN01000558.1 GCA_005800795.1 Burkholderiales bacterium
GAGGGTATGCGCCGCCTTACGCGCGAGAACTGCGACGAACTGGTGCGTATCCCCATGCTGGGTGGGGTGGAAAGCCTCAACGTTTCGGTGTCGGCGGGGATTTGTCTGTATGAAGCGCGGCGGCAGCGGGGGTTTGGTAAGTAGGCACGGTGCCGCCGTCCCGGTTCGGATTAAGCCTTATGCCTTCTGCGAGCGGTGTCGGCAAGACTGCTAGTTTCGCGGCGATGAGACTGAAGTGACGCATGCGGATGTTCTTGGTGACCTTGGCGAGTGTGCCGCCGGAATACCGCCGAACGGCATGGCGGACAACGCGGCACGCTCGCCGGGTTACTATTGCCGCTGGACCCATCATGCAACCTACTCGCTCCTGACTGGGAGGACGAACATGCCGCAACTGCTCTCCATCAGCCCCCTGTACGTCACGCGCGCCCTAGTAGTGGCGCAAGCGCTGGCGTGCTGCACGCTCTCTCCCGCGGTGTTTGCAGCGGCCGCAGACAGTTATCCAATCCGCCCTGTCCGCATCATCACGCCGGCGCAGCCAGGCGGCACCACCGACTACCTTGCGCGCCTGCTGGCCACCCGACTCACGGAAGTATGGAAGCAGCAGGCCATTGTCGATAACCGCGCCAGCGCCTCGGGTGTGAATGCTGCCGAGATCACGAAGAACGCCGCACCCGATGGCTACACCCTGTTCATCGCGTATCACCAACATACCGTCAATGCAGCCATCATTCCAAAGCTGCCGTACCACCCGGTGAACGATTTCACGCCCATCACACAAATGACCGAAGCGGGCACGTTGTTCGTGGTGAATCCGTCGCATCCCGCGAAGACGCTGAAGGAATTTGTCGATTGGGCCAAAACCACCAAAGAGCCCATCAATTTTGGTTCTGCGGGCATCGGCAGCGGCGGGCACATGGGGGGCGAGCTGTTCAACCTGCTGGTAGGCGCCAAGGCGCAGCACATTCCGTACAAGGGCACCGGCCCGGCACTCATCGATTTGATCGCAGGCCAACATCACTTTGCCATGACAGGGCTGGCCACGACACTGCCGCAGGCGCGCTCCGGCAAACTGCGCGCGCTCGCGGTCACGACGCCCAGACGGCTGAAATCACAGCCGGACATTCCCGCCGTCTCGGAAGTGCTGCCTGGCTTTGAAGTCGTGGGCTGGTATGGCGTTATGGCCCCTGCGCAACTGCCCAAGCCCATCCTCGCCAAAATACACGCCGAGACCGTGGCCTACGTGAAATCGCCGGACTTCATCAAACGCGCCGCCGCCGACGGCGCCGAGCCGGTGGGCAACGATCCGGATACCTTTCGCCAGTTCATGCTCGCCGACATGAAAAAATGGGCGGATGTGGTGAAGCGCAGTGGCGCGAAATTTAATTGACGCTGGCCGTCATCGCCCGCGCCACAAGAGGAACTTTATGCACACAACCATCCGTGGCCGTCTGAACGCCGCCAGTGCGCACGCTGTCATCGTTGCGGCCGCTGTCATTGCCGCAATTGCAGCAACCGCTGGCCCCCGTTCGCAGACGCTAGTACGACAAGCACAACAATGCCTTGGCGGTGCCACCGACATTCTCGCGCGCTTCCTCCGCCCGCACATGGCGAATTCGTGTGGGTAGTCCGTGGTGGTCGATTGCCGCGGTGGTGCGGGCGCTACGCGCTTCGGCTTAAGCGCTACGCCTTCTTCAAATTCCGATCCCACAGATCGAATATTTTCGCCCACGAGTGCTCGGATTGCACCGGGTTATACGACGCGCGTTCGGAGAAGCAGTAGCCGTGCTGCGTGCCTGGCAGCACTTCCAGCGTGTGACGGGTGCCGGCTTTTTTGAGCGCTTCGGTGAGTGTGGGGATCACGTTCGCGGGCACTGAGCCGTCGGTTTCGGCGAAGCCGTAGTAAAGCTCGCCTTTGATTTT
This sequence comes from Burkholderiales bacterium, assembly GCA_005800795.1. GTDB lineage: Bacteria > Pseudomonadota > Gammaproteobacteria > Burkholderiales > SG8-41 > UBA5216. The sequence continues at coordinate 1,924 of SYEN01000558.1, forward strand.
GTCGACCAGCAAATGTGGCGAATCGAGTTTGTCGGTGACGACGTTCACGCCATAGAGTGACGCTGCGGCCATCATGCGTGTGGGAAAACGTGCCGACACCGTGGTGATGTAGCAGCCGCTCATGCAGTGGCCCACACAACCTACCGGGCCGGGCTTGACCTTGTCCTGTGCGTCGAGCCACGCGATAAAGCCGCCGGTGTCGTCGGTGACATCAGCGTTGGTGAGACTGTTCATCGAGGCTTTGATCACGGCGGACATGGCGTCGTTGCGGCGCGGAATATCAAAGCGGCAGGTGCCCAGCCGGTAATACATATCGGGCAGCAGGCAAAAGTAACCGTGCTTGGCGATACGCCGCGCCATGTTGCAGAGTTCCTCGCGGAAACCCGGTGCGTCCATGTAAAGAATGATACCGGGGAACTGGCCCGGCGCATCGGGGCAGGCGGCAAACGAGGGGCATTTGCCGTGCTTGGTGGTGACCATGACGTTTTGTTCTATGAGGGCCATGTGGGGGAGCCTTTGGTTACGATGGAAGAGAGAGCTGGTGTCAGCCCGTGCGGGAAGGGAAAGATATCATGTCAGTGAAAATCCCGCGATGCAGTCGAGAGCCTCCCCAACATAGGCGTGTGGTCGGTCAGCCGCCGCGCGATCAAGTGCACCACGCCGCTTTCGGTTTGCACTTCACCCTCCACCGCCATCAGGCGTGACCCCAGCAGCTCGCGCCGCTGGCGTTCGACGATGTGGTTCCACACCACCACGTTGATATAGCCGGTTTCGTCTTCCAACGTGACAAACACCACGCCGCTGGCGGTGCCGGGGCGCTGGCGACAGGTGACAATGCCCGCCGCGCGCGTGCGCTGGCCGTTGGGCAGTTGTGCCAGTTGCTTAGCGGTGACGAGCTTCATGCGCGCGAGGCGCGGGCGCAGCAACGCGAGCGGGTGGCGGCCCAGCGTGAGGCCGGTGCTGGTGTAATCGGCCGTGATGTCCTGACCTTCGCTGGGCGCAGGCAGTTGCGGCGCGGTTTCGCGAATGGGCGCATCCTGCAGCAGTTGCGATGACCGCTGCGTGCCGGCGGCGAGCCAGTGCGCGTTGCGGCGGTGACCTGCGAGCGGGGCGAGTGCGCCGGCGTCGGCGAGTTGTTTGAGTGCGCGCGTGTCGAGTTGCGCGCGCCTGGATAAATCTTCAATAGAATCACATACTTGCAATGATCCTGAGGATCTTGCAGCGGCGATGCGCTCGCCCGTGGTTTGTGCGAGGCCTTTCACCATGCGCAAACCCAGACGTACCCGGTTGCGCGAGGGCAGGGTGCAATCCCAATTGCTTGTACAAACATCCACCGGCAAGACTTCAACGCCGTGGCGCTGCGCGTCCTGCACCAACTGCGAAGC
>SYEN01000559.1 GCA_005800795.1 Burkholderiales bacterium
CACGCAATCGAGCACCAGATCGACGCCGCGGCCATGGGTCAGTTTCAGCGTTTGCTCGACAACGTCGCCCTGCGTGCGGTCGATGATTTCATCCGCGCCCTGCGCACGTGCAAACGCGCCACGCTCTGCAGAACTCACCACGCCGATCACGCGCTTGCCGTAAGCCTTGGCCAGTTGCACCAGTGCTGCACCCACGCCACCTGCTGCCGCGATCACCAGTACCGAGTCGTATTGAAAGCCTTTGGTGGCGGAATTGAGCAAATGCCACGCCACCTGATAATTTGCCAGGCCCGCCACCTGTTCAAGATCAACCCCCTCGGGTACCGGGTAAATGCGATCCTCCGGCCCAGCCAGATACTCGGCGTAGCAGTTGGCGCGCTCCGCAAATTCACGCGCGCAGGCAAACACGTTTTGGCCGATCTTGAGTTTGGTGCAAGCACTGCCCGCCTCCACCACGGTGCCGCTCATTTCGATGCCGGGTATCGCGGGCAGCTTGGGCATCCACGCATACACCCCTTTGCGCACGTAGATTTCCGGCATGCACACGCCAATCGAATGCGCTTTGACCAGCACCTCGTTGGGGCCTGGCTTGGGCGTGGGCAAGTCGACGTATTTGAGTACGTCGGGGCCACCGGTTTCAGTGATGCGGATGGCTTTCATCAAGACTCTCGCATCACGGCATCTGAAAGCGCACGGCAACCGCAGCGCTGGCAATCACCGCTAGATCATGGCCGTCGCCCTCGGGCACGTTAAGGCCGCCCTTGATGACCTTCACCGTCACTTGCCCGTGTGGCAAACTGGCTTTCACCTTTTCGGCATCCACCTTGGCCGGCTCCTGCACGCCAATGATGACTTCGACCTGCATCTCTTTGGAATTCAGACCCAGCGAGCGAATGAACGCTAACGACGAATGATGCAGCGCATCCTGCACCGCGCGCAGCGCCGCCTTGGTGTAATCACCGCCGTGCAAATCATTGCCGGTACCCATTTCAAGAATAAAGCGTTTCAATGGCATGGTGTTCTTCCTTATGCGTTGGACACGTTTTATACGTCGAGGCGAACAATAGCCGCCGCCTGTGCCAGCACCGTGGAGCCGGTGCCCGCGTCGTTGACGATTTCCAGCCCGCCCTCACAGACCTTGACCGTGCCGGTGCCGTGCGGCAGCACTTTCAACACCTCAGCCATATCCACCCGATCGGGTTTGGGCACGCCGATCAAAACTTCAACCTGCATCGAATCAACGGGCTTACCAACGGCGTCCGCAACGTTCAACGAGTTGTGCCACAGTGCATCACGCAGCGCGCGCACCGCAGCCTTGGTGTAATCCGCGCCACGGATATCCGTGCCCATGCCAATTTCTATTGCCATGCGTTTCATGGTCATCGTTGTTCCTTTCAATAAAATGAGATCTTACGCATTCTAATCCGGCATTGTGCTGGTTCACTGACTAATTATCATTCACTCACCCGCGTCGCCTGCCACTCACGTTTCGTCCGCCCGTGGGCCGTGCCGGTCATGGTATTGCCGCTCACGCGTCCGCTGTAAACGGCATTATTGACGGTAAAACTGATTTCCTCACCGCGTAGCCGCCCGTTCTCGATGGCCACGGCTACGCCGTCGATTTGATAGGAGCCGTAAACCTGCTGGTAATGCTGCTCCAGCGTCAGACTTACGCCCTCGCCAAGCCGCCAGTAGCCCGCCGCCCTTGCCGGCACCACGTAAAGGTGCGCGATACACCAGCTCAGGCAAAGCTCGGTGCGCACGGTCTCATCCGGCTCCCAGCCGCCGCCGATTTCGTAGGTGTTCGACACCACGCGCGAACCGGGCTTGAGCCTCAAAAATTTCGCCGCCAGCGTGTTCAAATGATTGGGCAATAAAAACAGGGGCATGACCGTGGCCCTGGAAATATCGGCCTCAAACATGTCGCCCTGCGAAAACGTCGCCTTGTCCGCTACGCCCGCTGCGGCAGCGGCACGCTGTGACAGAACCACAAGATCAGGGTTGAACTCGACACCATGCGCGCGCGCACCACGTTTGGCCGCCGCGATCACCATGCGCCCGTCGCCGGAACCCAGATCGATCACATAATCTTCGCGGGTGACTTTCGCCATGTCGAGCATCTTGTCGAGCGTGGCATCCGGCGTAGGGATCCACACCACGTCCTTGCCCGGCTGACCGGGAACGGGTTTATAGCTGTCCGCTGGTGTCTGCGCAGCCGCCAGATACGCCGTAAACAACAGGCAGGACAACCACGCCTGTCGCAACAACAGGCATGGGGGGCGGCGCACAAGAAGTGATACAAAGTCATCGCGTAGTAGCATGAGTGAATTCTACCTCTGGACAATTCTCCCGTCCCGGCCAAGAAGTAGCCATGCTATTTGGTGCAGCGCGGTTTGCGCTATATCATGCGAATCGCTTGCGCAAACACCAACCCTTTCGCGCCAGCGGCCATGCGCCCGACACACAACCGACAGAAAAGCACAACCTGATGACTGACACCGGCGCACCCACGGGTCGCCTCCAACGCTGGGGCGAAGCCTTCAAGCTGTACACGGAGCGGCGGTTGCTGTTCGTCTTCGCCATGGGCTTTGCCAGTGGGCTGCCTCTGCTGCTCACCATGGGCACGTTGCAGATTTGGATGACGGAAGTCGGTGTGTCGCTGACCGCGGTCGGCCTGTTTGCGCTGGCAGGCACACCGTATACC
>SYEN01000560.1 GCA_005800795.1 Burkholderiales bacterium
CGCATCACCTGGCTTTATACCGCGCACAATCCCGGTGTGAAGGCCGGTGTGGCGTGGTACGGTCGCGTACTGGGCGACAAGAACACCAATACCCCGGCGCACCCGATTGATGTAGTCGACAAAATCAATGCGCCGGTGCTCGGTTTATACGGTGGCGCGGATGCAGGCATTCCCAACGACACCGTGGACAAAATGCGCACGGCGTTGAGCGCCGCTGGCAAGAAATCCACTATCCACACGTACCCCGACACGCCGCACGCATTCCACGCCGATTACCGGCCGAGCTATCGCAAACAGCAGGCCGACGACGGCTGGCGGCGCGCGACGGAATGGTTTAAAGCCAACGGCGTGGCCTAGTGCCGGCCAACGGGGTGTGTAGCGAGGTACGCGGTTCAGTGTGATGCACCCTGTTTCCCCTGTAGGGACGCGTCTCGCGCGCCGCATGCGCGAGATCGAGCCGTTTCATGTTATGGCGCTACTCGCGCGTGCGAAAGCGCTCGAAGCGCAGGGCCGCGACATTGTGCACATGGAAATCGGCGAACCGGATTTTGCGACACCGCGCCCGGTGTGCGAGGCGGGCATCCGGGCGCTGGAACACGGCGAAATGTTCTATACACCGGCGCTGGGCATTCCGGCCTTGCGCGAGGCCATCGCGGGTTTCTACAAGACGCGTTACGGCGTTACGCTCGATGCATCGCGCGTGGTCGTCACCACGGGTTCTTCGGGCGCACTGCTGCTGGCAATAGCCGCATTGGTCAACCCCGGTGATCAGGTGTTGATGGCCGATCCCGGTTATCCGGCAAATCGCCACTTTGTGCGTCTGCTGGAAGGCGAAGCCGTGGGTATCCCCGTTGGCCCTGATACCCACTACCAACTGACCCCCGCGCTGGTGGAACGCTACTGGCGCCCCCACACTGTAGCCGCGCTGGTGGCAACACCCTCAAACCCGACTGGCACCTTGATACCTGAAGAACACCTACACGCGATGGCGGCGTTCGCCCAGGCGCGCGGCGGCGCGCTGATCGTGGACGAGATTTACCATGGTCTCGTTTATGAAGGGGCCACCAGCACCGCTGTCAACGCAGGCGACAACGTCTTCGTCATCAACAGTTTCTCCAAATATTTCAACATGACCGGCTGGCGCCTGGGCTGGATGGTGGTGCCGGAGCGGTATGTGCGCGAAATCGATAAATTGTCACAGAACGTTTATCTATCTGCACCCACACCTTCGCAAATGGCCGCATTAGCGGCATTTGAACCCGAAACACTCGCCATTTGCGAGGCGCGGCGCGAAGCATTTCGCGAGCGCCGCGATTATCTCGTGCCTGCGCTACGTGACTTGGGATTCGTGGTGCCGCACACCCCGCCGGGCGCGTTTTACATCTATGCGGATTGCTCGCAGCTTGCGGCAGACAGTTTTGCGTTCGCGCGGGATTTGCTTGAAAGCGCCGGAGTGGCGATCACCCCTGGCATCGACTTCGGCACGCATCGCGCGCAGGCGCATGTGCGCTTCGCGTACACGCGTCCGGTGGAGCGTCTGCGCGAGGGTGTACGCCGCATCGGCGAATACCTCGCCACGCTACGCCGGGGACAGGTATAGTAGGGCAATGAGTACCCGTATGACGTACGATTGTTTCCGCCGCGCCGTGGCGTCCCGCGCATGAAATCGCAAACGCCGCAGTTGATGCTGCAAGGCATACACACTGCGTTGCAGCGCGCGGAGCACGCGTCCCTGACTCCCGTGTTGCGTCAGCAGATTGAATCCGCGTTAAAAGAAGCCGTGCACAACGCCATGGGCCTGCCCAGCGGCGAGAATTTCTCCTCGCGTGTGGTGACCATTCTGTTCACCGATTTGCGCGGCTTTACCGCGATTCTGGAATCGCATCCGGCGCCGAAACTGCTCAATGTGCTTAACCGGTATCTCGTGCGCATGAGTGAAATCGCGTTCGAGCACGGCGGGACCATCGACAAATTCATCGGCGATTCGATCATGGTGCTGTTCGGCGCACCCGACAGCCGCGAAGATGATGTCAGACGTGCGGTGGCTTGTGCTGTCGAAATGCAGATCGCGCTGTTTGACATGAACAAGGAAAACAAAAAAAACGGCCTGCCCGAACTCAACATGGGCATCGGCATGAACACCCGCACCGTGATGGCGGGTGTGCTGGGTTCGGATATCTACGCCGAATACACCGTGATCGGCGAGGAAGTGAACCTTGCCTCGCGCATTGAGGCTTACAGCCTGCGAGGACAGATTCTGGTGAGCGAAGCCACGTATCGGCTGGTGCGCGATTACGTGCAGACCGGATCACCCGCCGATGTGTATGTGAAGGGCAAAAAAGATCCGGTCAATCTTTACGAAGTAGTCGCGATCCCCTCATTGAACCGCGTGGTGCCGCGCCAGGAAATCCGCAAAAGCCCGCGTGTCGAAACCAATATCTCGTTCAAGTTCCAGTTGCTGCGCGGCAAATCGGTTGCCCCTGAACAGTACAGTGGTACCGTGCTCGACATCAGCTACAACGGTGTGCTGGCCTTACTGGATATCGACGTGCCCAGTCAGGCTGACATCAAGCTCGAACTGAATCTGGCGATTGTGGGCACCAGCGCCACCGACCTTTACGCACGTGTACGCCGCATGATCGAACGTGACGGCCGGCGGCTCGCGGGTATCGAATTTACCTCCGTATCACCGCAAAGCAACCGTGTCATCCGCCGCTTCGTGCAGTTGCTGATTCAGGGCGGCGAGTCGAAGTAGCGGGCGCGATTTAGCCCGCCACCGCGCGGGCCAGTAGCGAAGCCCCACTCAACAGCAGTAGCCCGCCGATGACGCGCTCAGCCTGATTGCGCGAAAGCCGTCCGTGCAAACGGTGGCCGCACCACAGCCCCAACGCCATCACCGGCAGCAGCGCTGCTGCGGTCATCAGAATCGTGGTGTTGAACAGGCCCAGCCCGGTGAAGATGGCAATGCGCGCAGCCGAGGTGAAGGTAAACACGGCGGGTACGGTGGCGCGAATCTGATCGGGCGTTGCGCCGCGCGCGGTGAAATAAAACACGTAAATCGGGCCGCCCACGCCCAGCGCGGATGACGTGGTGCCGGCAAGGATGCCGGTGGGCGCGGCGGCCCAGCGTGGCAGGCGGATCGCCGCCTTGCGCTGCATCATGAAGTGTGCGCCGAACGCCAGCACGAACACGCCCAGCCCCAGCAGCAGCCACTGTGGCGGTATTCTGAGCAGCACGTACGCGCCGGCAAAAAGCCCGATCAGCAGAAACGGCAGCAAAGGTATGAACTCCGCTTTCCACACATCGGCGCGCAACTTCACCCCCATCCCAAAGGCACTGACACAATCGAGCACCACGACCAGCGGAATGGCAACCTTTAGCGGCATCAGGTGTGCCAGTAGCGGCAGCGCAATCAGTGTGGAGCCGAAGCCGGACATGCCGAAGATCAAGTACGCCGCCACGATGATCAGCGGCGCAAAAATTAATACCTCGATGGAAGGCATGGCAGTGCGAGTCGTGAAACGGCGAGTATAACCAGAACCGTTACAATGACGCGGTCCCTTGTTATCCTATCCTGCTGCGCCGCGTTAGACCTATTCCTCCTGATTCGCCATCCTGCTGCCATGCGTGGATTTTTTGCCCCGTTGCTTGCTTTGCTGATATTGGTGTTGCCGATTGCCGGGCCGGCGGTTGGTCAAGCGCCGGTGCCCGCACCCCCCGTACCGGCGGAGAGCAAAGTCGAAGCTAACGCGCGAATAGCCGGGGCGAAACAACAGGTGGAGAAGGATCGCGCGCAGCTCAAGCTGGATCGCAAGGCGCTTGAGGAAACCCGCAAGAGTGGCGACAAAGCGAAAATCGATAACGCCAGCAGCCGCGTGCGCGTGAGCCAAAGTCAGTTAAGCCGCAGTCAGGCGGCTTTGAAAGAACAGCGCGAAGCCAAGGCGAAACTGGAAGCGCCGGACCGCGAGGCGGCAAAAGCGCGCGGCGACGCGGCGCGGGCCGAGCAAGCCAGGGCGCGAGCGGACCGCGACAAAGCCCGCGCGCAGCGTCAGGCGGCGGCGGACAAGGCGCAGCGCGCCGACGCGGATGAAAAATCGAAGACGAAAACCGAGCGCGACACCAAACGCGCTGCTGAAGCGCCGGAACGCGATGCGGCCAAGGCGCGCGGCGAAGAAACCCGCAAGGCGCAACGCATGGAGAAAGACAAGAACGCTGCTGAACGCGAAGCCGCGCGCAAGCTGCGCGAACAACAGGAGATTGAGCGCGCGGAAACGCAGAAGAAGCGTGAGCAGGACAAGAAGTCACCGCCCGTGCGTTCGATCTTCTCATGGTGAGTTATTGTAAGTATTTGTTTTGGTAATTAGGGCGAAACGTAACTAAGGTAGATTTTAAGAAAGAGCTTGAATACGTTGTCGTTGCGGTGATTGTAACGGTATTCGATTTCCTTTAAATACATCGGGAAATAATACTTCGACACGCCGCGATAGTTGTAAAGAATGTGCTTGGCGTAGCTCCAGAAGC
>SYEN01000561.1 GCA_005800795.1 Burkholderiales bacterium
GCCGCACAGCTAAAAACCGTGTGTCCGCCGCTTGTTTTCACTCTGGTAACCATAGGTATCCTCTAGGATACTTTGGTTACGAAACGCCCTAATTACCAATAGTTATTTCGATTTCCGCGCATTCAGCGCGCCCGAAACCGGCACCTGATAAAGCCACACGCTACTTCCGTCGGCTCATTGCAGCACCTTGTGCGGTGCCAGCGTAGTCACCTCTAACTTCAGGCTAACCAGCCAGGCGCCTTGCTTTAACTCGTGCGCGGCTTTTTTGCCGGCGCGTCGCACGCGTGCGAAGCCGCAGCGCCACGCGCACTTAAAGCGCAGCGGCCAGCGCCATTCGAGCCCGAATCTGAACACGCAGCTGCACGCGATGGTGCTCGATGGCGTTCTGGTTGAAACTTTGCATGCGGTTACCTTTTGTTCAATGGTTTAGATATCGGTTCGCACCTCTATCAAAACCGGTAACCCCACCTTTTGCAAGGCGTTTGTGTCAGATCATGTCGAAACTTCTACATTTGAAATTCCTATCCTCGCCGGCTTTGAGCAGCAGCACCGACTCTGCCGGTGATACCACCACCTCGACGGTTTGTATGCGCACCGGATCGTCGGCCGCATGCACCACGTCAGACCGGTATGCACCCAGAACGAACAGCCACATGCCCCAACCTTGAACGCGGAATTTTGCTTTCATGACACGCTCCTTCGGCCTGCCGCGGCACGCCCGGTGCCACGGCTGACCAAGTATGTTCCTTGGCCCGCTTTTGGGATAGCATCGGCCTTGTTCACCACCACATAAATTCGGGAGTGCAAAGCATCATGCAAATTGTTTGGGCAACGCTGGCGATACTGTTGTCGTCCATTGTGATTAACGCCACGGCGGCCGACAACTATCCCTTGCGGCCGATACGCATGGTCATCCTGGTGGTTCCCGGTGGCGGCGCTGATATCACCACCCGCACGGTCGGGCAAAAGCTCACTGAAGCGTGGGGGCAGCAGGTGATCGTCGACAACCGTCCCGGCGGCAACGGCGCGGTCGGCATGGAAATCGTCAAGAATGCCAATCCCGACGGCTATACGCTGGTGCTCGGCACCATCGGCCCGGTAGCGGTAAACCCCAGTTTGTATGCCAAGCTGCCCTACGATCCGGTCAACGACTTCACGCCCGTCGCACGCGCGGTGTCGGCGTTGAATGTGCTGGTGGTGCACCCGTCGCTGCCGGTGAAATCGGTGAAGGAAGTCATCGCGCACGCCAAAGCCAACCCCGGCAAGCTGAACTACGGCTCGTCGGGCGTGGGTGCTGCCGATCACCTCGCGGCCGAGTTATTCAATTCGCTGGCCGGCGTGAAAATGCAGCATGTGCCCTACAAAGGCGGCGCACCTGCGATGATCGATCTCGTCGGCGGCAATATCCAGCTCATATTCGCCACCGTGTCCACCGCGCTGCCGCACATGAAAACCCAGCGTATACGCACGCTGGCGGTTACCTTCGCCAAACGCGTACAGGAATTCCCCGATATTCCGACAGTGGCCGAATCCGGCGTGCCGGGCTTTGCGGTGGACAACTGGTACGGCTTTCAGGCGCCGCGCGGCGTGCCGCCAGCCGTCATCGCCAAACTGCACACGGAAATCAACCGCATCATGACCCTGGCCGATGTCACCGCGCGGCTGGCGGGGTTGGGAATCTTTCCGTTCACCTTGCCCACGCCGATGGCCTATGGGGAATACATCAGAGCGGAAATCCGCAAGTATGCGCAGGTGGTCAAGGAAGCAGGGGTGCGGGCAGAATGAATAGCACACGGCAGACGTGGCTGGCGCTTCCCGCCTGAGCGTCGGCGCAGCGCTGTCGTCGAGCGATCCGGGAATGGGGTTGTCTTGCCGCCGTCATTTTTCGCTGGTAATCGTAGCGTGGCGCTCGGACGTCGCGTCACTCTCATCACTAAGGCGGGTCACAGTGTAAGTCAGTTCCCAGTCAATGGCTTTCGTCAACACCGCGCGCGAAAGCCGCCAGCGGACGTCCTGTTTTTGGTCCGCTGCTCCTGAGTTGTCATTGATCTGATCTGTGCTGCGCGACGCCGACTTGCCCGGCTCGATATCAATGTCGTCGATGTTGGCCCAGACAAGGTTATAAAAATACCTGTACAGCACCCGGTGGTGCCGACACCGCCGCAGCGAAAAACCACGGGCGAGGGTGATTGCCAACACGCGCACAGCAAACCTCAGCGCATGACACGGGCGCGGTTGTTAAAGCGCGTGTTCGACATCGACATTGAACAGTGCCAGTGCGGCGGCAAGCTGAAGCTCATCGCGGTGATTGAAGAGCCTGACGTAATTGAAAAGATGCTCAAACACATTGAGCCTGAGTCCACAGCCGCCGCCACGAGAAAAAGCTCGGCGGGTGGATTTGTTTGGGGTGGATTGAGCAGCATCGGATGGTGTTTACCGGCGCCGAGGAAGTGGTTTGGGCCCCGTGAAAGTGGAGTAAGAAATGTTGAGTTAAAACAATCAGTTAATGAACGTTTCCAAATGGGGATTTGGCGGGAGATGTGGGCTGGCTGATCGAGTACGGAAATTGACCCGGCGATCGGGTCGGAATACATTGGGGTTTATGCAAAAAGGGTGTTTGAAATTCCTATCCTCGAGGTGAAACATGATCACGATCCGCACAGCCGAGCCCAGAGATGCCGACGCAGCAGTGGACGTGTTGCGCCGTTCCATTACCGAGTTATGCAGGGTCGATCATCAGAATGACGCGGCCGCCCTCGCTGGGTGGCTGGCGAACAAGACCCCACAGAACTTTCTCGCCTGGCTGGCCAGCAAAAACAATCTTTGCATGGTCGCCGAGGAAGGCGCTTGCTTGATGGGCGTAGGGATGATCGGGCGCAACGGCAGAATTCACCTGCTCTACCTGAGTCCCGGAGCGCAGCGCCGCGGCATCGGTAAAGCCATCTATCTGGCGATGGAGCGGCAGGCGCAAACATGGGGGCTGCAGAAACTGTCCACGGAGTCCACCACCGCGGCATGTGCGTTTTATGAACGCATGGGGTTTACGCGCGCAGGTGCCGCCGTGCCCGGCCTCGGCGTTACACTGTCTCTGCCGTATGAGAAGACGTTGTAAGCAGACGTAGCCCGTAAGGAGCGCAGCGTATTACGGGGAAGCCGCGTGATAAACCGGGGCCGCATTGTCATCGCAACCGATTGCGAGTTCCCTTGTATTCGCGTGCGGCGGCAAGCTGAAGCTCATCGCGGTGATCGAAGAACCAGCGGTGATCGAGAAAATACTGACGCACTTGGGCCTGAGTCCACAGCCGCCGCCACGAGAAAAAGCGCGGCGCGTGAATTTGTTTGGGGTGGATTGAGCAGCATCGGACGGTGTTTACCGGCGCCGAGGGGGTGGTTTGGGCCCCGTGAAAGTGGAGTAAGAAATGTTGAGTTAAAACAATCAGTTAATGAACGTTTCCAAATGGGGATTTGGCGGGAGATGTGGGCTGGCTGATCGATTACGGAAATTGACCCGGTGATCGGGTCGGAATACATTGGGGTTTATGCAAAAAGGGTGTTTGAAATTCCTATCCCCTGGTTGCCGCGACACGCCCGATTGAGTACAACGCCCGGGAGGGATGATATCCGCCGGGCTTTGCCCATTGCGAACAGGAGGCACTCCATGAAACCAATTTGTACAAGCTGCACCGCTGCTGCTGTCGCGTTACTTTGCGCCGTGGTTTCTGCTTCAATTTACGCGCAGGCCTATCCCAGCAAATCGATCCGCTGGGTCGTGCCGTTTCCGCCGGGTGGCCCCACAGACCTCATTTCGCGCACGCTCGCGCCGAAGCTGACCGAGGCGTTGGGTCAGCAGGTGATCATCGACAATCGGCCGGGTGCGGGTGGAACGCTCGGCCTTGGCCTTGCGGCAAAGCTTCCCGCTGACGGCTACAACATCGTGCTTGGTCAGCTCGCAAACGTCGCTATCGGGCCCGCGCTGTATTCCAAACTGCCGTACCACCCTGTTAAAGATTTCCAGCCGGTCACACTCGTATTCAACTCGGTGCTCATCCTCTACGCGCACCCGTCGTTTCCCGCCAGGAACGTGAAGGAGTTCATCGCGCTGGCGCAAGCGAAACCGGGTACGGTGTCCTTCGGCTCGTCGGGCAATGGGTCGGCGGGCCATCTGGGCATGGAAATCATCAAGTCCGCAGCCAGCATCAAGTTGACGCATGTGCCTTATAAAGGTGCGAGCCCGGCACTGACGGCGCTTGTGAGCGGAGAGGTGGCGCTTCATATGAGTGGTCCTCTGCCCGGGGTGCAGTTGGTGAACGCGGGCCGCGTGAAAGCCCTCGGCGTCGCGGGCAAGCAGCGTATGCTGATACTTCCGAACGTGCCGACGATCAGCGAAACCGGCTTGCCCGGCTACGAGGTCAACACGTGGTTTGGCGTCTTGTTGCCGGCCGGTGTTCCGAAAGACGTGCTCGGCAGGCTCCACACTGAATTGATGCGAATCCTCAAACTGCCTGACGTGCAGCAACGCTTTCAGGACGAAGGCGGCGAAGTGACGCCGATCTCCCCGGAGCAATTTGCGGCGTTCATCAATACCGAAATTGCGAAGTGGGACAAAGCGGTTCGCGCCTCCGGTGCGAAAGTGGACTAGAAAGATCGCTGCAATATCGGCGCCTGCTGAAGCTGCTCATGCGCCAGGGCCAGCTGATCGAAGAAGACGGCATCTCCTACTTGGCGCGCAACGAGAACCTGGCCCCGGATGACGTGATGGCGCCGTTGCAAGCGGCGGCCAGCACCTGGCGCATCGCAGCGGGGCCGCGCGCGGGGCGCAAAGTGCTCACATTTGTGGGTGGCATCGGACTAGCGCGGCGCGAACTATGGCAAGCGCGCGAATTGTGCACCAACGCGCAAGGCTTCAGCCTGCATGCGGGCGTGCATCTCGACGCGAACGACCGGCGGGGCATCGAACTCTTGCGACGGCAAATGTAGGGACGAGAGACTACGTTGATGTGGATGAAGGCGAAAGGGCTGGATGTGCGACAACGGACGCAGTGGATGATTCGCGGCGTGGGTGGGAAATTCGAGCCCAGCCCCTTTGATCTGATTCCGCCTCTGCTGCCGGATGTCACAGGCGAGAAGCCGCCCCTAGCAGACGACGATAAAAGGACCTGAAACGTGTTCGTGCGGTCGGGTTAACGCCTCGTAAGAAGCCTTAATCCTGCTATGGTGCGCATTGCGTAAGTATTTGTTTTTATTGATTTATTTTATTCATTGTCAGCGCAACCCCTAAAACCAAATCCCTGAAATCCTCCAGCGCATTGTGACGCGGCATGGCCGCCACGTGCGGCGTGAGGATCACGTTGTTGAATTGCAATAGTTCATCAGCGGTGCGGCCCGGTTCTTCGTACAGCGGGTCTAGCGCAAAGCCGCCCAGCCTGCCAGAACGCAGCGCCGCGAGCAGCGCATCGCGGTTTATCACCTGCGCGCGCGACACGTTAATCAGATTCGCGCCCGGCTTCATCAGCGTGAACTGCGCATGGTCGAGGTAATTTTGCGTGTTGGCGTTCGACGGTAATTGCACGCACACCCAATCGCTCTCGCGCAGCAGCGCATCACGGTCGCAATACGTCACGTGCCATTCACGCTGTTCGGGGGCACTCATCGGCGTACGCTGCGTGCACAGCACACGCATGCCGAAGGCGTGGGCACGTAAGGAGATCTCGCGGCCGATTTCGCCGAAGCCGATAATCCCCAGCGTCGTGCCATACAGTATCGATAGCCCCTGCGCGCGCGGCCAGCCGGAGCCGGGCGTGTAGCCGCTGTCGAACAGCTTCGGCTGGTAACCCGCAGCCTGCAATTGATCAATGCTGATGCGCCCGTGCAGCCGGTGCAGTTGTTTGGACAGCGCCAGCATCAACATCAATGCGTGTTCCGCGCAGGAAATATTCGCCCGGCGGCGCAGCGGCAGCACCGTGACACCGCGCGCCTCGCACGCCGCGACATCAATGCCGCGCAGCATCGCGCCGTACTTCTGTACCACTTTCAGGTTGGGCGCGGCAGCGAGTTGCCGTTCACCGATTTCAAACGACTCGGTGACGATCACCGTCGCATCGGCCAACTGCGCATGCAGGGCAGCCTGATCCGCCACCAGCCGCACCTCAGCCGGAAACAACGGCCCCGCCAGCGCCCGCAAATTCGCCAGCCATCCTGCGAAATCCGGCAGATCGTGTGCAAAAAAATCGGCGAGTGCGGCGAGGTACTGCGGCTCGGCAGCCGGGTCGAGAAACGCCTTCAGCATGCGGGGGAAGGGGTCGTCTTCGACCAGGATTGTGGGGTGGGTGGACATTTGTTCGGAGTAAATTGGGTTATGATGGGATGGAACTTTTATCAATTAAAACAAATAGTTATGGTCAGTAAGTCAGGCATGTTGTTTGTGTCTACACGAAACGTGCATATAAGCCGCACCATTATGACAATTTACGCGGAAGAGACTTTTTAATAAAAAGTGGTATGTAGCATGTGAACGTGCGCATACCGAACTTCGCCTACGCTAAGTTTGCCGACGCTTCTGGAAAAGATACGCAAAATGCCGCAAAGTAGAAAAAGATTCGTCCAAGACACCATAGCTTTAGTCTATGATTTTGACGGTACTTTATCTCCTCAACCAATGCAGGAATACACGGTACTTCCTGAAATTGGGATAGTAGCGGGTGATTTCTGGACCGAAGGATAAGCAAAGTAGCGAACTTTGCGAA
>SYEN01000562.1 GCA_005800795.1 Burkholderiales bacterium
CGATGCCGAGAACTGGCCGATCTTGCGCGATGCCCTGCGCAAAATGGGCCGTGCAGATTTGATCGGCAACAGCAAGCGGCATCTGGTGCCCACCTATCAGCCGCTGGGCACTGGCGGGAAATCCGAAGGCACACGGCGGCCTGACAAGTATCAGAAGTTTCACACGCAGCAAACAGGGTTGCCGCCGGGCCCGTCGGCAGCAGAGAAAAAATTCCGCAAGCCAGTGGCGAAGGTGTCGAAGGCCCCGCACACGGGGCGCTGATCAAACGCCACCCGGTGCCGTCAAATGCCCTGGGCTACCATCGCAGTGCCGCGCAAGCGATAGCGCCGTACCGTTGTCATCACCAAAAAATCCAGCACGCAATAAAACACGCCGGCGGCCAGCGGCGGGTTGGTGGTGGTTAATCCGATCCACGGCACATCGATGCGCCACGTCCAGTTGCCGAGCCACGTGCCGTAGATTTCCATTGCCAGCGACAGCACGAACATCACCGCGTAGAGCTTGCGCGCATGGCTGAAAATCATGCACAAGATCAATATTGCAAACAGCAGCAGGCCAAAGGTGTCAGCGCCGGTGACGGCCAGCACCAGCACAAACGGTGCGGCCACCACGGGTACGGCCCAGGTAATCCAGTCGCGCAGCCGCCTAGTCAATAGGATGCCCAGCATGAGCAGCAGCGCGTGGCCCGGCGGCACAAAGGCGGGAATGTTGCCGAGGCGATAGTCATAAAGGCCCCACACCAGCGACAGAAAGCACTCGCCGAGCGTGGCGTAGATCACGCACGAAATCAGCGTGATTTTTTCTTCCTGCGGTGCGTTGCGCACCCATAGCCATAGCAAAATCCACAGACCCACGCTGGTCAGTGTTTGGCCCCAGAACGGCACGAACTGATCGAACGCCAGACCGAACACGATCACAGCGCAGATCAACGCGCCGCGCACGTTGTCGCGAGCGGCAAGGGAGGTGAGCGTGACGTGAGTGTTGGCATGCATGACTGAGTGCGATAATACCAGTGTGCAGCCCGCAGTCTTTCCCCATCCGGCGCCATTGCCCGCCCTCAACCCGTCAACCGTCAGCCAACCACCGGAGCCTCTATGAAATCCTGCTGGATCGTTTCCACCGCCACTTCGTGCACGCTTGAATTCAAGGAACTGCCAATTCCTGAACCGAAGGCAGGTGAAGTGGTGTTAAAAAATTATGGTTCATCGCTTAACCGCGGCGAACTCATCGTTGGTAGCGTGGTGCATGGTGGCCCGCTGAAACTGGGCGGTGGCGACGGCGCCGGTATCGTTCATGCGGTGGGCGCAGGTGTAACCCAATTCAAAGTCGGCGACAAAGTGTATGGCCGTGTGATGGGCGGCTGGGCCGAGTACGTCGTCGGGCGTGCCGATCAGTTGATGCCGATGGGCGAGCATATGACGTGGGAGCAGGCTGCCTCGGTGGGCGTGGCGTTTCTAACCGCCTACGAATTGATTTATCCGCCCTACGGCAAGCTGAAAAAGGGCGAGACCCTGCTGGTGGCGGGCGCATCGTCGGGGGTGGGTGTCGCCGCGGTGCAGATTGGCAAGGCATTGGGCTGCACGGTCATTGGCACGTCGGGCTCTGCAGAAAAACTGGCGAAGCTGAAAGCGCTGGGCATGGATCATGGCATCCAAACGCGCAAGCCCGACTTTGCCGCGAAGTGCAAGGAACTCACCGGCGGCAAGGGCGTTGATCTGGCCATTAATCTGGTTGGCGGCTCGCTGTTCCCGGAACTGGTACGTTCGCTCGCACGTAAGGGGCGCATCGGCATTGTCGGTTACGTTGACGGCGTGCTGAAAGCCGAGCTGGATTTAAATGCACTACACGCCAATCGCTTTGAGGTCTATGGTGTGTCGAACAGCAAAGCCACGGCAGAAGAGAAGGCCGATGCCATGCGTTGTTTCATCCGCGACGTCGCACCGATGCTCGCCGATGGGCGCATTGTGCCGGTGGTGGATAAAGTATTTGCGTTCAACGACCTGCCCACCGCGAAAAACTACGTTGACTCCGACGCGCAGATGGGCAAGGTGGTGGTTCGGGTGCAGTAACCGAGCGGCCTACTTTTTATCGGGAGTCTTAACCCGCACCGGCAAACTCATCTGCGTCTGCGTGACGATAGCCACCCGGCTGCCGTCGCTGCTGTTGGTGACGGTGGTTTGCCACACCGAGGTGGATCGTCCGATATGCAGCGGAATCGATACCGCGCGGATGATCGGCCCCATGCCCGAGGCGAAGAAGTTGGTTTTCGATTCCAGCGTGCCGCCGCCGTGATCGGGCGGCATGTTCATGCGTGCGCCGACAGCGCCGACGGCGTCCGCCAACGACATGATGGCGCCGCCGTTGACGCGACCATTCCAGTTACAGTGCATGGGCTTGACGGGCATTTCAGCGACCACTTTTCTTTTGGTGACCGATACCAGACGCATGCCGAGCGTGGTGGGCATACCGCCCATGAAGACGCGGTTGTCGTCAAGGAGTGGTGTTTTTGTCGTGGTCTTCGATTTTTTCGCTGCGCGGGATTTCTTTTTGGCTATTGCCATGGGTGCTCCGAGGTTAGATTCAGGTTCCAGCAAATGAGGATTTTGTTTCCCGCTTTTTGGCGGAAGAATTCGCGGGCCGAATTGTAATGGGTTGGCTGGAATTTGTATTATTTGGCAAGACTGGCTACGGAAATGGCTTTTGCACCGCTTCGTGGCTTTTTGAGTGCCAAGGCGCGTGAAATGGTGCGCGCGTTGTGTCGGATGTGCGATGCTAGAATGTGTATGCGCCATTCATAAGAATTTTGCGAAGTGGGCCAACTTTCACGGAGACATCATGCGGAAAATTGTTGCGGCGATTGTGGTCAGTGTCATTCTGGTTTCCTGTTCCACCACCGATAGCGGCCCGGCGGTCAAGTTTAAGGATGGCGAGCAGGCCGTGCCCGCCGGTTATAAAAGCTGGCCGAAGTTTCTGATGAATGTGCAGCGAGGCGACGCCAAACAGGTACGCGATATCTACGTCAATCCCATCGGCGCGCGCGCGCAAAAAGGCCAGGCGTTTGCCAACGGCACGATCATGGTGATGGAAAACTACGCGGCCAAGCCCGGTGCGGACGGCAAGCTCATAAAGGGCGAGTTGCTGCGCGTGTTCGTCATGGGCAAGGGTGACGGCTGGGGTGACAGCGCGCCGCAGGGGCTGAAAAACGGTGACTGGGTTTACGCTGCATACTTGGCCGACGGCTTGACCAAGGCGCCGGAACCCGCCGTCACCTGCCGTGCCTGCCATTTACCGCTGACCAAGGTCGATTATGTGCACCGCTATGATGAATACTTTGCCACGCGCGATGGCGGCGTATTTACCAGGCCTGCCGGCGGCGGGTACTAAAAAGCGAAAGTGAGCATTACGCTACTTCACGCGGTTTCACGCCATTGCACGTCACGCCAGTGCGGCCACCATGCCGCCATCCACCTGTATGGCGGCTCCGGTGGTGAAGCCTGCGAGGTTTGAACATAAAAACGCTACCATCGCGCCGAGTTCTTCGGGCCGGTCGATGCGGCGCATCGGCACCTGCTGGGCACGCACCTTGATGTCGTAACTTCTGCCCAGGGCTTCGGTGCCTATCGAGGCGGGGCACACCGTGTTGACGGTGACGCCACTGGCTGCAATTTCATTCGCCAGATGCCGTAAATAGCCGGTGAGTCCCGCGCGAAACACCGTTGACAAACCATGTTTCACCATCGGCTGTTTCACCGATGCCGAAGTGATGCCGACGATGCGGCCCCAGCCACGCGACACCATGAGCGGTGCCACCTTGCCCACCACGCGTACTGCGCCGCGCAGCTGTGTTTCGTAGGCATCCTGCCAGCGCGCGTCTTCGGTTTCATCGAGCACTTCACGCATGGGCACGGGCGGGCGGCCGGTGTTGAGTACGAGTATGTCGGGGTCGCCGAATTCGCGATGCGTTTCCAAGACGAGCCGGTCGACGTCGGCGGGTGTGCGCATATCGCCCACAACCGGCAGCACTTTGACGCCGCATGTTTTGGCTATGTCAGCGGCCTTGGCGCGCAGCGTGTCCCCTGAACGGGCGAGCAGCACAAGGTTGACGCCTTCAGCCGCCAACGCGCGTGCGGCGTATTCGCCGAGGCCGCCGCTGGACGCCGTGACAATGGCGGTTTTTCCGGTGATGCCGAGATTCATTGCGATGTCCTTGCGGATTGCGATCTATTGTAAGTATTTGTTTTAATTGAATAATTTTATATCAAAACGGCAGCCCATTTTTCAATAAATCCCGCGCCACCACCCAACGGTGCACCTCGCTCGGCCCCTCGACAATGCGGTAGATGCGCACCACACGCGAGATATATTCCAGCGGCAGATCTTTGGTCATGCCCATGCCGCCGAAGAGCTGCATGGCGCGGTCAGCGACCACGCCGACCATTTCGGTGGCTTGCACTTTGATCATCGAAGCATCGCGCCGGGTGTCGTTACCCATATCCAGATCCCAGGCGAGTTTGTAGAGCGCGAGCCGTGTCATTTCGATTTCACGGTAACTGTCGGCGATCCACCATTGCACTGCCTGCCGCTCCGACAACGGCGCGCCGAACGTGTTGCGCACTTTGGCCTGCTCGATCATCATTTTCAGGCAGCGCGTGGCGAGTCCCACGCAAGTCGCGGCGATTTCCATGCGGCGCAGGCCAAGGCGCCGTTGCAGCGGCGCGAACGCCTGCCCGACTTCGCCCAGCACCTGGTCATCGGTGGCCTCCACGTTGTCAAAGTGGATGTCGTACGGCTGATAATCACCAATGGTCGGATGCGCGGTGGGCACGCTGATGCCCGGTTGATTGGCATCCAGTAGAAACGTGGTCATGCCGCCGCGTGAACCCTTCGCCGGATCGGTCAAAGTGACCACGATCATGAAGTCCGCGTAGCGCGCGTGGGTGATGAAAATCTTGCTGCCGTTCAGGATCCACTTGCCGTCTTTACGCTCGGCGCGCATTTTGATGCCCGAGGCGTCCGCCCCCGCACCCGGTTCGGTGATGGCAATGCACGATTGGGCCTCACCACGCAAAAACGGTTTCAGGTATTTGTCGATCTGGGTGTCCTTGCACGACTCGAGCAGCATGAACACATCGGGAAAATTTGGTGCGAAGCCAAACGGAAACAGGATGCTGTGTTTGAGTTGTTCCACCACCACGCACTTGGCGAGAATGCTGGCGCCCGCGCCGCCGTGCTCCTCAGGCACTTCCAGGCCCACCAGACCGGCGGTACGCGCCTTGTCCATGAGTTGCTTTTCAAGTTCCGGGGGCAGCAGCGGCATGTCCGTGTAGCCGCGTTCGGCTTCGCGCCGGATTACCAACGGTTCGTGCGGAATCAGTTCGCGTGTGGTGAAGCGTGCGGCGGCATCGCGCAGCATGCGAAGTTCTTCGGGGAGTTCAAAATCCATGGTTCTTGTTCCGCTGGGGTTTACTTGGTATTGTCGCTACAGAATTAAAGCCAGCATGGATTTTGCCATAGCGGCTGCGTCACGCAGCGCAATAGTTGCCTTGAACTTTTGAACTGTCATTCCCGTTTGTGCGGGAAGGATAGTTTGAATGGATATGCAGTTCACAAAAAAGCCGGCGAGCCAGCCATGAAAATGATTTCCCCCGACCGCGTGCAATTGTCCGCCGAAGAGGC
>SYEN01000563.1 GCA_005800795.1 Burkholderiales bacterium
AGGTTTCACTGCCTTTTTCACCCGGCGCAGGTATCGTGTGCCGCCGCCACAGCCGCTTGCCGGTCTCGGAGTCGTAGCCATCGAGAAACCCGCGGATGCCAAATTCCGCTCCTGACAGCCCCGTCACCACCACGCCATTGGCCACCAGCGGTGCACTAATGATGGAAAAGCCTTCTTTCCACTCGGCCACCTTGGTCTTCCATACCTCCTTGCCAGTTTTCTGATCCAGCGCCACCATGTGCGCATCCAACGTACCGCGGTACACCTTGCCGTTATAGAGGGCCACGCCCCTATACGATTGCCCTCAACACACCACCCGTGGCGAGGCGGGATCAAAATTCACCGGCGTGCGCCACAGGGTTTTTCCCGTGGCCGCCTCGACCGCAATGGTGAATTTGGCGTTGGCGATATACATTACACCCTCGTACACCATCGGCTGTGCCTGCTCGCCCAATTCACTTTCCAGCGACAGACTCCACACAGGCACAATGTTTTTTGCATTGCGCTTGTTGATCTGCGTCAGCGTGCTGTAACGGTGCTGGCCGTAGTTCATGCCATAGTTCACCACGTTATCGGTGTTGGTACTACCCTTGATCAAATCTTGATTCGATTGCGAAAAAACCGGTGGTGCCGTCAACAGCAGGCATGCCACGCCAGTGGACAGAAATGACAAACGCCGCATGTGTAAAGACTCCCCTGAGTTGCAAAACGTGTAGAGTGATTTACCCTATGCAATGTGGCTGTCATGGGCGCGATGCATTGCGCTGCCACCACTTGTTTGCATGGACTGATTTCATTCTAGCAACTGGCCTTCGCAATTACTATGGCTCCATGACAGGGAGTGCACGATGCGAACCCAGGCTCAAAAGCGTATTAAGAATGCCGCAGCGCAACATGCAACAATTAATTGATTTGATTATCAAAACCCCACGGCACTACGCCAACGGCTTTAAGCGCGGCGAGTGAGTTGAACCCCGTCGGGCGTGCCTGCCTGCGCCGGGGACTTCATTCGCGAAGCGGCAAGGACTATGTTTCGACTCTGCGCCGGCGCCAAAAAGTGTTACGAAAAGCCGGCGTCCACTCAAGGGGAGATCAGCACATGCCATTGATTACCATGCCGCGCGAGATGGGCTCGCTCGGAGTTGACGTTGCCGCTGAAGTGGCGAAACGATTGGGCAAGTCCGTCATCCATCACGAAATCTCCGACCAGCTCGCCAACAAAATGCGGCTGCGCAAGAGCCACGTCGTGCGCTTTCTCGAGGGCAAGGCCGGCATCCTGGAAAAAATGTCCACCGACGAAACCAGTCTGTCGATTTATACTGCTGACGAAATATTTCGCCTGGCTGAAAGCGGCGACGTTGCGGTGATCCGCGGTTGGGGCGCCACACATTTGCTTAACGACGTGCCGCATGCGTTGCGCGTGCGCGTGTGCGCCCCCTACGATCTGCGCGTCAAGCGCATGATGGAACGCCTGAAGACCGATGACAAATCCTCCGTTGAAAAGGAAATCCGCCTGTCAGAGGAAGCGCACACCGCCATCACCCGCCGCCATTTTGATCTGAATTGGCGCGATGCTGAACACTATGATGTCATTCTGAACACCTAGCGTACGCCGGTGGCGGATTGCGCTGAAGCCATCATGGGCCTGCTGAAATTGCCCTGTTACACGGAAACGGCCGCATCGCGCCAGAAACTGCACGAATTGGGTCTCGCTGCCGATGTGCGCGCTGCGCTGCGCAACGATGAACGCACTGAAAAACTGCGCATTACCGTCGCCGTGGTCAATGGTCAGGCGGAATTGAGCGGGATCACCGAAGTCTCCGCCAGCGCCCAGGCTGCTGCGGCGGTGGCCGCTGCCACGCCTGGAGTCACCGGCGTCACCAACAACCTCCAGTCGCGCGACCGGCGCTTTAGCCGGATGGACAGCTAGACGCGGGTTGGTAAATTACGGCGGGGGTGGCCAGCTATTTCGCGAACGCTAATTGGGCTTCGCTCCTGCTGCACTAAACACCTTCCGCCGCGTAACAATCTCTTCGCGCACCAGTTTCTCGAAGGCTTCCGGCGAAGTGGGCTTGGCGACGGCGCCGAGCCCCACGAGGCGCTCCTTGATTTCGTTCGATTCGAGGATGCGGGTGACTTCCTGATTGAGTTTGGCGACGATTGCGCGCGGCGTTCTGGCAGGCGCGACGATGCCATACCAGCCATCGTATTCAAATCCCGGCAGCGCGGCTTCAGCGACCGTGGGTACATCGGGCAATAGCGAGATACGCTGTGCCGGCGTAACTGCCAGCGCCAGCAAACGCCCGCTCTTGATCAGCGGTATCGACGGCAGCGTGGGCGCGACGAAATAATGCGTGCGTCCTGAGATGGTGTCGTTCAGCGCTTCGGGCACGCCCTTGAACGGCACGTGCGTGCCGAGGATGCCCGCAGACAGATTGAACAACTCTGCGCCATAGTGCGTGCCACTGCCGATGCCGGACGAGGCAAAGTTAAACTGTTTCGGTTTTTGTCTGGCGAGTGCGATGAAGTCCTTCAGCGTCTTCACACCCAGGGTGGACGAAGCCACGATGATCAGCGGCGTGCCGGCGATCTGCATGATGCCGGCGAAATCCTTCACCGTGTCGTACGGCAGCTTGTCGTAGAGCGCGGCGCTGCCCGCGAAGGCTGATGAGGTCAGCAGCAGCGTGTAGCCATCGGGAGCCGCGCCCGCTACGATACCGCCGGCCACCGTGCCGCCGGCGCTGGGGCGGTTATCCACCACCACTTGTTGACCCCACGCCTCGAACAGCTTGGGGCCGAGCATGCGCGCGAGAATATCGGTGGCGCTGCCGGCGGAAAATGGCACCACAATGCGTACCGGCTTGCTGGGGTAAGCCCCTTGTGAGTGCGCCAGCGGCGTGAGCGTCACCAACGGCAGTGCAGCCACCATCGTCAGTACCATTACGCGCGTGCGTTTGACCATCGCCATCATCCCCCCGCTTCCAGATAGTTCAATGCAATGCATTCGAAGTTCTCCGGCTTTGACAACGGCAAACGCTGCTTCAACTGCACCACCGGCAAGCCCCTGCCGCCCATTGGGTTTCTGTCAAAAAAATTCCGGCATCTGGAGTAATTTATAACTATTTGATTTAACCCGAATGTTGCATAAACAATCCGCTCTCAAGCATTTGACATCATGTGGAATAGAAATCGCCGCATTTGAGAACGACAAACGCAGTCTACCTCACCCATTAAGTCGGAAGGCGGCAGTGGGTTGGGCAGTGACTGGGAAGGATGGGTGGTCTATTCTCGACTGACCAGACGTGTCGCAGTTAAGGCGAGAACAACAATTTCGCCGGTTTCGGTAAAAACAAACGCTCGGTCACCGTCTGCAACAGTTGCTTGACTGGGCAAGAC
>SYEN01000564.1 GCA_005800795.1 Burkholderiales bacterium
CACGCCGACTTTTATGGATTTGGCCTGCGCATGGCTGTGAGTGGCATACAAGCCGGATGCGGCGACACTCAGGGCCGCAGCCACCATCGAAACACGTTTTAGAAATGATCTGCGATGCGTCATGGTCAAAATTCCCAGGTAATAAGTTGGAGGTAGATGCGTTGGGCACTGCAAGCCTTCAACCGCATTAATGCATGATCCGTACCAGGTTGCATCAAGCTGGCGCGCCATCGATTGCGCAGAGCCAAACGGCGTAACGCTCCGATTTGGCGCGTGCAAGCACAAATCCGGCGCACCAAAAACGTGCGAGATGCCTGTAGACATCCCAAAGCGGTGCGTAACGCCACCCAACGTCCGGCGGATTCAACGTAGCGCCACCACCATTCGGCGCGACTGCGGCGGCGTCGGGCGACAGTGCCTCGTAGGTGTTTATTTTGTAAGTAATTGTTTTATATGATGTTTTTAAGCTAACAGAGCGCGCGGCCTTGCACCGTGGTTGTTTGCGCCTTGCCGATGCTCTGTTGGCGCGCGAGTCGTGTTAATTTCCAGCCTTCCCAAAGCCCGCAATATTTCACCAAGGACACATCATGGCCGGCCGCCGCTTACCTCTCATTCCCGTCGATAAACTCAGCGCCGAGCAGCGCAAAGTGTATGACTCGATACGTGGCGGGCCGCGTTCGAAGCTGAGCAGTTTCAGCGGCGCAGCGCCGGGCCCGCTGGGCGGCCCGTTTAACATGATGCTGCGCAGCCCTGGAATCGGCCAGATCGTGCAGTCGCTGGGCGGGGAAATCCGCTTCAACTCCTCGCTGCCGGCGAAGCTGAATGAGTTTGCGATCATCGTCACCGCGCGCTATTGGACGTCGCAGTACGAATGGCATGCGCACTGCAGGCTGGCAATTGAGGCGGGCCTTGATCCCGCCAAAGCCAAGGATGTCGCTGAAAATCGTCGTCCGGCCAACATGGACGAGGCCGAAGCTACCGTCTACGATTTTTCGCACGAGTTGCACACGACGAAAAGCGTGTCAGATGAAAACTACAAACGCGTGCTGGATCTTTTCGGCGAGCGCGGGGTGTTCGATCTGATCGCCGTCAACGGCTATTACTCGCTGGTATCGATGGTACTGAACGTCGATCGCGCACAGCTGCCGGATGGCGTGCCGCTGCCATTGAAATAACATGGCCATGCGCGGAGGCGTTGTGCGGAAAACATTATCAGCGATAGCACTGGTAACGGCGTTCGCCAGCGGTGTGGCGGGCGTGGGATACAGCGGCGCGATCCTCGCGCAGACTTTTCCCGCCAAACCGATACGCTTCATCATACCCACCGCCGCCGGCGGCGGCTCGGACCAGATCGTGCGCTTTTTGGGCAACCGCTACACCGCGGCGTGGGGACAGCAGATCGTGGTGGACAACCGTCCCGGTGCGGGCATGGTAATCGGCATCGACCTCGCATCGAAAGCCACGCCCGACGGACACACGCTAGTGCTGGTGAATCCGTCGCACGCCATTAACGCCACGCTGATGGCGAAGCTGCCGTACGATCCGGTGAACGATCTGATCCCGATTTCGGTGGTGGCGACACAGGCTTTCGGGCTGGTGACGCCCAATTCGCTGCCTGCCAAAAGCGTTAAGGAACTGATTGCACTGCTGAAAACCAAGCCGCGCGGGTATTCGTTTGGCTCGTCGGGGCCGGGGTCGGCGTCGCATCTGGCGGGCGAAATGTTTCTGGGAATGACCGGCACGGAGATGGCGCATATCGCCTACAAGGGCACGGGGCCGGTGCTGACGGATTTGATTCCCGGCCGCCTGCAGATGTATATCAACCCGATGCTGGCCATCATCAATCAGGTGAACGCGGGGCAGTTGCGGCTGCTCGGCGTGACTTCCCCCAAGCGTGTGGCTTCGCTGCCCGACATTCCGACGGTAAGCGAAGCCGGTGTGCCAGGCTATGAAGCGACCTCGTGGTACATGGTGCTTGCGCCAGCCAAGACGCCCGCGCCCATCATCAACCAGATTCACCGCGAAACCGTGAATGCGTTGAAGGCGAAGGACATGCTTGAGATGCTGGCCAAAGGCGGCACTGAGCCGCTGGGCAACTCGCCAGTGGAGGCGTCGGCGTTTCTGAAAACCGAAATCGCCCGATGGGGCAAGGTGATCAAGGACGCGAAGATTACGCAGCAGTAGCGGTCGCGGGCCGTTGCGAGGTGGGCTCTGTAAGTATCTGTTTTTATTGATATTTATTTTTCGGCATTTGTGACAAAGTGCCGTTTGGGCTGCGTTGTTCACATGAGCTGCGCTCGGCTGCAGGTAGAATACGCGTCCGTTATAACCTGCGCGACGCTTCAGAATGAACGATAGAGGCCGATAAGGATCGATACGGAGCAATAAGGTTCGACCAAGCTCAAACGGAACCGGGTTTTTCGATCCAGCTACTCACGTTCACCCTCGCAAATAATGCCCGTTCAAGATAATCATGGTTTCGGTGCGCCCGGTTCGGCGAACCAGCCGCCCCAGCAGACTCTGCGCTCGGACGAAATGACGCTGATCTAGAGCGTCAGCGATCATGGCCTGATGGCGCAAGGGGTGTCGGCGGCCATTACCGCGTTGACCTTTATCCGCGCCAATACGCTGGCGCCTGGCCTCGTGCATGTGATGGTGTGGCTGTTTTGCATGTTCTGCGCCATCGGGCTGCGTTATGCCTTGCACGTTGCTTACAGTCGCGTGCAGGCTGATTTGAAGGCCGACCGTCACTGGGCACTTCTCGTCGCCATCAGCAATGGCCTGATTGGTGCGTGTTGGGGCTGGGCTGCGTTTGCGTTTTTCTATGGAAACCATTCGGGCGTCGAATTGACTCTGATACTCGCCATTACCGTGGCGGCGGCCTCGGCGCAGACCATCTCGCCCACGCGCGAAACGCTGGCTGCGTTGCTCGCGCCGATGCTGATTCCGTTCATTGTGAATCTTCTGATGATCGACGCCATGGTCTATGCCGCGCCCACGGTCCTGGCGATCGCACTTATGCTGACGCTGTGGTACAGCCTGTCGCGCTATCGCACACTGCTCGCTGCAAGCATCGACGGTTACGAGCGGCGCAGCGCCTCGGACGCCGCCATGATACGCGGCGCCGAGACCGCCAACCGGCTGTTCGCCCAAGTGGTGACCGAACGCGAACGCGCTGAGGCTGAACTCAAAATCGCCAAGCAGGCGGCCGACGACGCCAATCAGGCCAAGGGCGATTTTCTCGCCTATACCAGTCACGAAATCCGCACGCCGCTGACGGCGGTGATCGGATTTTCAGACGCGTTGCTTGCGTCGCCGCAAAACTCGACGCACCGCGATTACACGCGCCGCATCAAGGGCGCGAGCACGCGGCTGCTGACGCTGATCAACGACCTGCTGGATTTGTCGAAAATCGAAGCCGGCAAGCTCAACATCGAATACACCGACCTCGAATTGCGCCAGCTTGTCGACGAAGTGGTGCGTGAGCAGGAAGTCAAGGCGCGTGAGAAGCAGGTGAACCTCGTGCTTGAGGTCGCAGACGATGTGCCCGATGCACTGGTGGGCGATTCGCTGCGGCTGCGCCAGATACTGCTCAACCTGATCGGCAACGCGATCAAATTTACCCCTGCCGACGGCAAGGTGTCGACGCGGGTGCGGCTGATTTCCGTGACCGATGGCGTGCCACGTCTGGGGTTCTCTGTTATCGACACCGGCATTGGCATTCCGGCCGACCGGCTGCCTGCGATGTTCCAGCGCTACACGCAGGCCGAAGCCAGCACCGCGCGCAAGTACGGCGGTACCGGGCTGGGGTTGTCGATCTGTAAGTCGCTGGTGGAGCTGATGGAAGGCAAAATCGGCGTCGGCAGTGAGGTTGGCAAGGGTTCCGAATTCTGGTTCGAGCTGCCGTTCAAAATCTCTGAAGCGGCCGACCTGGACAAGCGCTTCGATACGCCGCCGGCGATGCCTGCGGTTACCGCCACATCCAACCCGCCGGTGGCCGATGCGCCACCATTCAAGGGCATGCGTGTACTGGTGGCCGAGGACAACGATAACAACCAGATGCTGATCGAGTTGCTTCTCACCAAGCAGGGCGTGGAAGCGGTGATCGTCGGCGATGGTACAGAGGCCGTGGAAAATCTGCGCACGAATGCCTACGATCTGGTGTTCATGGATCTGGAAATGCCAGTCATGGGCGGCATCGAAGCCGTGGCCAAAATTCGCGAGTTTGAAAAACCGCTGGGCCGCCACACCATGATCGCCGCGTTGTCGGCGCATTCCCCGGAAGACGAGCGCGATCACTGCATCGCGGCCGGCATGGATGACTACATGATGAAACCCATCGACGTCAAAGTGTTGCACGAATTGTTGCGCAAATATGCGCCTGCCAAGATGGCAAACCCGCCCGCCAGCACGTAAAGGTACGGGCCGCGCAAATCCCTGCGCAGGACTCACGATTTGATTACAATGCCCGCTGCCAAGTTGGGTTGATTGCTTCTTATATTGCGTCATGAGAGAACAGGTTCCCGTCGAAAAGCTTGCTAAAGGCATGTTCGTGGCCGAACTGGACAGGCCGTGGGTCGGCACGCCGTTTCTGATGCAGGGTTTTGTCATCGAAACCGATCGCGAGATTCAGCAGTTCCAGCGCTTGTGCAAACACGTGTTTGTGGAGCGCAACCTATCGACCGGGGATCAGTTCATCCCCGATGTGGTCGAGAAGAAGGTCGCGGTACAGCGCGCCCGCGCCGAGCCGCAGGCGAAAATCTACAAAGATAAGCAGGACAACCCCGACAGCGCCGACGGCAGTGGCCTCATCGGCAGCATCGGCAAGATTTTCAAGTCGGCGTTTTCCACGGACGGTGCGCCGCCACCGGAGGAGCCGCGCGCGCAGTCACGTTCTGCGCCGGTGCGTGAGCGCGAGCCGGTGATCACGTTTTACAAGGACCAGGAGCCGGCCAAACGGCCCAAACCGCAGGAAGTTTCTGCCGTGCGCGAAAAGGGCATGAGCAGCGAGGAGCGTGGCTACATTGAGCAGGCCCTCGATCCTGATGCCACGGTAAAGGTGTACTCCGAACGGGAGTCGGGGGGTATGTTCAGCAAGTTTACCCGGCTTTTCAAGGTGAGCGCCGAAGACAAGAAGGTTGTGGAATCGAGCCGGCCGGCGATGGAAGAAAAGCCCGTCTACGTCGATCAAACGACCATCGAAGACGAACTGCCGATGGCGCAAGAGGCGCATCAAAAGGTCGAGAACGTGGTGCAGTCGGTGATCGCCGACCTCAACAAAAACAAAACGCTGGAGCTGGACCGCGTCAACGAAGCAGTGGGCTGGATGGTCGAATCCGTGGTGCGCAACCCCGACGGCATGGTGTGGCTGACGCGCCTGAAAAGTGTGGACGCCTACACCTACGATCACGGGCTGAACACCGCAATTTATCTCATTGCCTTTGGCCGCCATCTGGGCTTGCCTGAAGATCAGTTGCAGACCATCGGTACGGTGGGTTTGATGCAGGATGTGGGCAAAATTAAACTGCCGCGCGCGCTGCTGGACAAGACCTCACGGCTATCGCCCGCAGAGCTTAAGGTGTTCCAGAGCCACGTTGGTCACAGTATCACCGTGGTGAGCAGTTCCAGCGACTCCACGCCATCATTAATCGACGCCATATCGCAGCATCACGAGCGTTTCGACGGCAGCGGCTATCCCAAGGGCGTTGCGGGTGACCAGATTTCGCAACTGGGGGGCATGGCAGGGTTGGTGGATACCTACGCGGCGCTGATCAGCGCGCGCGCCTACGCGCAACCGATATCCGTGCAACAGGCGTTGCACCAACTGTATACTAGTCGCGGTCAGGCATTTCGAGGCGAGCTGGTGGAGCAATTCATACAATGCGTGGGCGTTTTCCCTGTGGGCAGCCTGGTTGAGCTGAACACCGGTGAAGTTGCGGTGGTTGTTTCGCAGAACCGTGCGCGGCGTCTGAAACCCCGCGTGATGCTGGTGCTTGACAAAGACCGGCAGTCCTACCCCTCGCCCATCATGCTTGACCTGATACTCGATCAACCGGCGCCGGGTGGCGAGCCCTATCGCATTGTGCGCGGTTTGCAGGCGGGCATCTACGAACACGATCCTGAGAAAACGCTCACCGCGCTGATGGAGTCGAAGTAATCAGCAGTACTTTGGTTTTTTATAAGTATCTGTTTTAATTGATTATTTTCCGGCGTCTAATGTGAGCGCTGTGGCGATTTCGGCAGGTTTGTCTGCCTTTACTTCAACAGCAGCCTTGCTGCCCACGCGCGCTTCTTCCAGCCCTGCCGTGGTTTTGAGATGGGCCACAATCGCGGCGCTGCGTTGCCCTGCCAGTACTGTGAGCGCTTCCTTGGCGAGTGGCTGCAACTCAATCACCTGATTAAAAAGTGCCTCATAGAACTGCCGGTCGGGACTGCCGCGCCCTACCAGCGCTAGTGCCGGATTGACGCGGCTCACTGGCTTGCCCGTGGTCTTTTCGTGCGCAGTCTTGAACTTGTCGATGCTGTCCTTGCCCGCGCGTTCTTCCATCAACGCTTCGATCGCACGTTGGGTCTTGGCATTGTCGAAATTCACCAGCGCAGGATCGTCTTCGCCCGTGATCTTGATGCCCTGGCGCTCGGCGAGCATGCGCCGTGCCGCCGCTGCCCGCAGGGCCGCGCCGTCATGGCGCGTGTCGTAACGGCCTTCCACCACCAACCGCAGTTGCGGCCGCTGCTTTAACACCCCCACCACGCGCGCGAGTTTTTCGCGCTCAGGCGGCGCGAGCTGCGCGCGGCCGGCCTCGAAACCGATGGCATCCACCTTGTCCCCACCACTGCCAAATAACGATGCCAGTGCGCGAAACGGCGCGGTGACGATATTGGTCAGTACCGTGCGTATCGCCTGCCAAACGATGGGGCCGTAGGAAAATTCCGGGCTATCGACGTTGCCGCGTACTGGCACCGACAGATCAATCTTGCCGCTGGAATCGGTGAGCAGCGCAATCGCCAGGTCGAGCGGCAGGTTGACCGCCGTCGGGCTTTCCACGCGTTCGCCCAGCGTGAATTGC
Organism: Burkholderiales bacterium; assembly: GCA_005800795.1. Taxonomy (GTDB): domain Bacteria; phylum Pseudomonadota; class Gammaproteobacteria; order Burkholderiales; family SG8-41; genus UBA5216. The sequence goes on from SYEN01000564.1 coordinate 7,068, forward strand.
TCCAGCAGTACCTTGTTTTCACCCAGCAACTGGCTGTTGTTCAACTTGTATTGCAGATCGAGCGACAGTTTGCCGGTGGCGATACGGCGGCCGGCGAACGTTGCGCTGTATGGCGTCAGCGGCGACATCGCGACGTTGCGGAAATTCACCGCAATGTCGGTGAACGCTTTCGGCTCGAAGGGATTTAACGTGCCGCCGATTTGCGCCTGACCGAATTCATCCACACGGCCTCCCAGCTTCACGCCCGCTCGCGTGCCGGGCTGGTTTGAAAGGCCGGTCACCGTGCCGTTGAATTCACGGATCAGTGCGGCAAACGGCAGTACCAGACTTTGATCGGCGAAATCCAGTTCGCCATTGCTGACGTGGACGCGCTCGACATTGACGTTGAATGGCGGCTCAGCCGCAGCGCTTGCGGCCGTGTTTGCAGCGGGAGCAGCCTTGCCTGCGGGTGCCGCTGTATCCGCCGGCTTGCGCATTATGCCGGTGAAATTGGTGCTCTTGTCCTTGGCAATGGCGACCTTGCCGCTGGGCGCGGTGAGCCGCACATCTTCGATGCGTGCCGAGCGGGTCGCGCTATCGACCTGTATGCCTTCAGCAAGCAGACCTTTCAGCGCCACCAGCCGTTCGTCGCTGCCTTCCGGGTCGAGCCGGAAATCATCCAGCCCCGCGTTGCCTGCATAACGCACGCCGGGTGATTTACCCTGCCCCTGCCAATCCACCTGACCGGCGGCATGGGCCACGCCTGACACGAGTTTCAGCGTGGTGTGTTTTGATACCATGCCTGACAGCGGCAACAGCGCCAGATTGCGCGCCTCGACTTTGAACGACGCACGCTGCTCGGCGGTCGTGGCAGTCCCCTGCGCGCGCAGCGAGGCGCCTGTGGCAGGCGCGTTTGCAGCCGGAGCATCAGCGGCGGCCACGCGCACGTCTTCCAGCGCGGCATTGCCGTTGTAACGCATCCCGGCGGTCTTGCCTTCACCGCTCCACTCCAGTTGCCCGGCGGCTTGTGCAAAGCCAGAGGTCAATTTGAACCTAGTTTGTTTCTCGATGAGTGCGGCCAGCGGCAACGACGCGATGCTGTTGGCTTCCAGCTTGATGCTGGCACGTTGTTGCAACGGCGTGACGTTGCCGATGGCCCGCAGCGTGCCGCCCTGTTTGATTTGCAACGCGGCTTCAAAGGGAATCGCGCTCTTTCCGGTAGTATCGATCTTCTTTGCCGCAAGCCGCAGGTTTTGCAGGTCGAGCGCCAGCGGCGTGTCTGCGCCCTGATCGCGAAACGAAGCCGAGCCATCGACAATTTCAACCATGCCGATTTCAGCGGTCACCGGCACCGGTTCCGGCGGTTTGGGTTTGCGCGCGAAGGCTGTGGCCAGATTGATCACGCCGGCCGCATCACGCACCACGGTGGCAACCGGTCTGCTGATTTTGAAGGTATCGGCAGAAAATTTCTTTTGCACGAGATCAAAATTGCCACCAGCGAGATTCGCGGCAGCCAGAGTCACCAGACTGTCTTTCGTGCCTGCCGATGAAACGCGAATATCAGCCAGATCAACCGCGATGTTGTCGATATTTGCCGTGGTCTGCGCACCCACTGACGCTTTGACGCTGGTGCTCAAACCGGCGTTTGCGATATCCACCGTCAGCGGCTGCACAAACCCCTGATCCGTGATACGCAGCCGCACGTCACCGGCCTTGACGCTGTCGATACCGATTTGCCATGGCGCAGTGGCGGCGGGATCGGCAGCGGCCGCTTCAGCGGGTTTTTCCGGCAGCGGTTTCGCCCCGCCAGTCGCTGCCAGTTGTACCCAGTTCGTGCCACCCTGCGGGTCGATCAGTGTGTTAGCGCTGATTTTGTTCAACGCGAGTTGCGCAAACTGTATCTTGCGTTGCGCGAGATCAAATGTGCCGCCGGTCAGCGCCAGTTCACCCATGACCAACGCCGCTTCAGTTGAGCCCTTTTGCCGCAGCGTCAAATCCGCAAGGTTGAATGAAAGCGCACTGGCGGAGACCGCAAGTTTGCCGTCCGAGTAACGTGTGTCGTATTGCAGTGACAACGCCGCCTGCCCGGCCGGCTCGTCAATGCGCAGTTTTTCCTGCACGAATTGCCACAGTGTGGCGAGCTTCACCGCCTTGACTTCGATCTGTCCGGCCGAGGCGATGGGCGCGAGCGATATCATGCCGCGCCAGCCCAGCGTGCCGCCTGCAGGCAGCCTCGCCGACAACGTATACTCGCCGCGGTGATCCGGCAGCGTTGACAAGTCGCGCAACTCAAAAGTTATGGGTTCCAGCGTGGCTGTGGCGGGCTGTGCGTGCGCCTTGTCGGTAAACGCCGCACGGCCATCCTTGATCGTGAATTTTTCCAGCAGTAGGCGCGGCAGTTCGCCGGATTTTTCTGGCTTCGGTGCGGAGTCTTTCGGCGCCAGTCTGGCCAGATTGAGAGCGCCTTTAGCGTCAGCCTCGAGATTGACACGAGGTCGCTCAAGCGTGATATCCGCGAACGTCCACGCCCGATGAATCAGGCTGCTCGCTTCAAAGTCTACGAACAGCCGGTCGAACGTCAACGCGGGTTTGCTGCCGCCGGCTTCGGTGACTGTAAAGTTCCGCGCGTCGATCGTGAACAAAAACGGATTGATGGCGATCTCGCCCACCGAGCCGGTGGCGTCGAGCTTGCTCTTGAGAATTTCCGGCAGCTCGCGCTGGATCCACCACGGCGCCAACACGAAGCCACCCAACGCATAAAGCGCTAGCGCGGCCACCGCCACCACAAACGGTAGCGACAACAAAAATTTCACAAAGCGCGTCATGAGATCATTGCTCGCGCTTTCATTCTACTGCGATTGGCAGTCGAACTACTTTTTATCCGACTCCAGAATGGCAAACCCGGCCTGCAGCGCTTTTTCGATGCGCGCTTTTTCCTGCGCGATGGATTCATCCGTCCACGGCCAGAAGCCGTGTTTGGCCTTCATGCCGATGTGTCCGCGTTGCACCATTTCCTTGAAGAACGGTGGCGGCGTCTTTTCGTTGTGCAACTCGGGATAGAGTGAAGTCGCCACCGCGAAGTTGGTGTCCCAGCCCGACATTTCTTTCTGCAGGAACGGCCCGCATGCGACAAAGCGAAAACCAAAACCATAGCGTACGGCGGTATCAACACCTTCGGCGGTGACTACGCCGTCGTGAATCATCCACATCGCCTCGCGCATCACCGCCTGCTGCAGGCGGTTGCCGACAAAACCCGGCACATCCTTGTTGACGCGGATCGGCGCCTTGCCGACTTCATTCATGGTTTGCTCGAGCTTCGCAGCGACTGCCGGATCAGTCGTGTCCGCACTCACCACTTCCACCAGAGGTACCAGATGTGCCGGCATGAAAAAGTGCAGCCCCGCCATGCGCGAGGCGGTTTTCAAGCCCTGGCTCACCGAGCCGATCTTGAAATTCGAGGTGTTGGTGGCAATCGGCGTATTGGGCCGCACCAGCTTCTCAAGTTGTGCGAACAGTTTTTGTTTCAGCGGCAGGTCTTCGGTGACGGCTTCGATCACCAGATCAATCGCCTGCCACGCAACGTCTTCCATCCGTGCGTGCACGGCGACGTTTTTCGCGCAGGCCGCATCGGCGTTGATTTTCTTCAGCCCCGCCGCGAGCCGCGTACCCAACGCATCGCGCGTTTTTTGCGACGGACTCATGACGTGTACCTGCCAGCCCTTGGCCGCGAACACGGTGGCGATGTCGCCCCCCATGATGCCGCCGCCGATGATGGCGACTTGTGATGCTTGAGACATGCCAAATACTCCCATAAAGAATACGAAAAAATAGCGCCGCCGAAGCAGCGCTATTTTACCAATAAAATCAATTACTTACACAAGAACCGCCCAGATGGGCCATTACCGGACGCGCGTGGCACTCCACTTGCCCGAAGTGGCCCCTTTGACCGAGCCATCAATGCGATCACCGCTAACCTTGCCGCTATATTCACGGCCATCTGCCGCGAAGGTAATCGTATCGCCGCGCAGGCTGGCGCTGGTGATGGCCTTGCCGCCGACCGTGCCTTCGATTTTCTGAAAATTTTGCTTGAGATTCACATCACCGACGCCTTCGATGCGCCAGTTACCGTCCACCTTCGCCGGCACGATCCACATATACGCGGTGCGGCTTTCGACGTTCTCCGTCTGATCGGCTTCCCACTCGCCCATGGTGAAGGCGTGCGACACCACGCGCGTGCCGGGCTTCATATTGAGTATCGTCGGGCGCAATTTCACGTTCAGGCTCGGCAGCAGATACAGCGTCAGCACGTCCGCAGTGCTGAAGTTAGTTTCAAAAATATCGCCGCGAATGAATTCAGCGCGTGCCGTGACGCCTTCTTTTGCTGCAATACGTTTGGAAAGCGCTACCATGTCCGGGTTGTACTCAATACCGATAGCTTTTACACCGCGCTTGGCAGCGGCAATCACCGTGCGGCCATCGCCGCTGCCCAGGTCGTAGTGCACATCCTTGGGCGTAAGTTTCGCCATGTCGAGCATTTTCTGCACCAGCGCCTCGGGCGTGGGCACCCAGATAACATCTTTACCTTCCTGTCCAGAAGAAGGCGAATATTCTTTGTCGCCATATTGTTGAGCGTTTGATACTGTTGCCAAGATGCCACAGGCGAGAAAAGCCACTACACGCAAAATGTTAAATTCTAAGCCATACATACAATTTCTCCAGTTGTAACGGTTCCGTTCCAGACTTAAACATCCAAAAAGGCCGTTGTCGGTTAGCACAACTACTTCTCTAATCCTTCAATACGCACCGAAGCGCGCTCAATAACTTGAACAATAAGAAAGAGGGGACGCCCTCCCACAACCGACATAACTATAACAGTGTCCGAAGTTTGCCCCAAAAGCAGCACACTTGCTGCGGGGCCTCCTTGCACACCGCTGATTTTAATGATGCGGCGTTTCTCCGGGATGTATGGTTCGACGAAGTCTCCTGCCATGTCTCGCGAAAACGCTTCCAGCAAACGATCTAATGCGACGCTAGCGCGCTCGCGCACAATTTGAGCGTTATTTTCTGTCCATCCTCCGTTCCCGGAAAAAGGGCGAAACTCTGACAGAGCATAGTGGTAATTTTTTGTAGATTCTCGTTTGGTTATGTCATCTCGAATTCGAGCTGTTAGACGAAAGCTCAAGTGCACTTTTTGATCGCTATCAACTAGAAAACGAGCCGAGGGTAATAATTTAACATTGTAAGGCTCACCGGCTGCCGCTTCGAACGTTACAGCGCCTCCCGTTCGGGCGGCCAGTGAACGGGCAACGATGGTGTCAAATTTCAATCGCACTGATTCGGCAGCCTCGCCAATTGTAGACTGATTTCTGGTGGTATCTATGGCAATCCCTAACAATGCTAGCTAGCGGCTAGCACCGTCTTTTCCACCTACAAATACCTGGCTGTCGGGAATCAGATAATCAGTGCCTGGAATTTCCGTAAGCGTGGATACAACGTCCGGTGATGACAATACTCGAATTGTACGCTGCGAAGGCTGTGCAGTAGCTAATGGGCTCATGCTCGCACTTATAAGTATCCCGACGAGAACACTTTGTCCAATCATTTTCATTTGGCGGCGAAAACCCATTTTTGTTCTCCTCTCGCGATGAATATCAAACGCCCCATTGCAGTCGCCTTGAAAAACTTCGATGGCTAAAGCGATGAAATTTTACGATTCCTTTAGTAGTTGCATTAATTTATCCACGCTCGAAAGTTGTTCGAGATTTTCCACCAATTCGACAATACGCTCAGCCGCCGCAGTCGCCAGCACACGCTTCGCGCACGAGTGAAATTTTTTCATGCGCTGCTCGCGCGTCAGCGGATTGCCGACCCAGCCGGAAAGTTTATCCACGCGCTGTTTTAATACGCGGCCATCGGTGAGCGTGACCGTCATGTCGATGTGCATGTGGTCGAAATCGTTGGGGATGCTGTCGTCGAATTTCAATTCAACTTTTGCCAGCAGCGCTTCGACATCAACGGCAAAACGCCGTTCATTGTTGAACGAATCGACGGTGATTTCGCCGTCGAGCAACGCTACCGTGGTGGTGTACTGCACGCTGAATTTACCATCGAGACCGGTGGCGGGTTGCGGGCGGTTGATGTATTCGAAGCGCGGGAACACCACCTCCACTCGGGCGATTTGTTCCGGCTTGATGTGATACCGCTCGCGCAACGCCAGCGCGGCATCTATCGGCCGGTGGGTGAAATAATTCGACGGATGTTTCTTGAAACCCACGCCCGGATCGACCATGCGAAACGGCGCGCCGAAGTTGTCCGTCAGCAAATGCGGCTCGGCGCGGCCAAACAAAAACGTATCGAAAAACCCTTTTGGCCCGAATACATCCGCAGCACCGGTGAAACCC
>SYEN01000565.1 GCA_005800795.1 Burkholderiales bacterium
GCCTGCCGCCGGCGGCATGCTTGGAACGGAAATGGTGGCACGCACCGCGCCCGACGGCTACACGCTGCTGGGCGCGAATCCGGGACCATTGACCATTGCACCGAGCTTGCACGCCAAGATGCCGTACGATCCGGTGCGCCAGCTCGAACCGGTGATCCTGGTCACGCACACCACCAGTGTGCTGGCCGTACACCCCAGCGTGCCGGCGAAAACCGTGCGTGAATTGATTGCCCTACTTAAAGCGCAGCCCGGCAAGCTGACTTACGGCTCGCCCGGCATCGGCACGGTGGGTCACTTGACCGTAGAACTCTTCAACTCACTGGCCGGCACGAAGATGACGCACGTGCCCTACAAGGGTACCGCGCAAGCGACCAACGACATGCTGGCAGGGCAAATCGATCTCCGGACATTTTCGATACCGGTTGCCGCGCCGCTGGTGAAAAGCGGTCGCATACGGGTGCTTGGCATCAACGGACGCCAACGCTCGGCGCTGCTGCCGGACGTGCCAACGGTTTCGGAGTCGGGTGTGCCGGGCTTTGAATCGAACAACTGGAACGGCATCATGGCGCCTGCAGGCACACCCCGCGACATCGTCATGAAGTTGCACGATGAGATTGTACGCCGCGTGCTGAAATCCGAGTTGCGCGAACAACTCATCAGGGAAGGCTACGACATCGCTGGCCTGGGGCCTGAAGAATTTCGAGATTTCATGAAAGGCGAAACGTCGAAATGGGCCAAGGTCATCAAGGCCGCCCGCATCAAGGCTGAATAGTTCACGGTGACCCGCGATGACCACCGCACAAAAAGACGCTGCCTATTTTATGTATTTCCCGGGCAACTACCGCTGGTCGGCGGCTTTCTTGAGCATGTTGGGCACCGCGCAATGGGGCGGCGCCGACCTTGGTGAGGTGCACAAGATCGGCGCGCGGCTCAATGCGGCGCCGGTGAAGAATGATGCCGCCTGGTTCGATGCCTGTGCAGCCGTTGCCGCAGAGGTCCGCTTGCTCGCACAGCGCTGGGATACGGGTGGATACCGCTTTGCAGCAGGGCAAGCCTATCTGCGCGCCTGCCGCTATTACCAGATGGCCGAACGTTTTCGCACGCCCAAGGACGAGGCTGCGCTGGATGCATTCCGCACCTCGATCGCATGCTTTCACCGCTATATCGCGCTCACCGATGTGAACATCGATATTGTTGAAGTGCCTTACGAGTCGGTGGGACTGCCCGCGTATTTTGTGCACGCGCAGAATGCGACAGCAAGGCGCGCGCCTTGCGTTGTGTTTTTCGATGGGCTGGATATCACCAAGGAACTCGAATACATGCGCGGCGTGGCCGAATTCGTCAAGCGCGGCATCTCGTGTCTGATCGTCGATGGGCCCGGCAGCGGCGAATCGATCCGTCTGCGTGGTCAGCACCTTCGATACGACTACGACGTCGCCGGCACGGCGTGCATTGACTATCTCGAGACACGTGGCGATGTAGACGCCAAGCGTATCGGCGTACTGGCCAGCAGCCTGGGCGGCTATTACGCGCCGCGCTGTGCCTCAATGGAGCCGCGCTTCGCCGCCTGCGTGGCGTGGGGTGCGATATGGGACTATCACGCCACCTGGAAGCGCCGCATCGACGCGGCGTTCAATGCCTCGATGTCGGTTCCCGGGCACCATATCACCTGGGTACTCGGCGCGGACAGCATCGAGACCGCCCTGAAAAAACTCGCCGATTACCGGCATGACGGCGTGGTGCAAAAAATGCGCTGTCCGTTTCTGATTCTGCACGGCGCCGACGACGAACAGGTGCCGCTTGCCGATGCACAGGCGCTCTACAACGCGGCAGGCTCCGCCGACAAGACCTTGCGCATCTTCACCGCCGAAGAGGGCGGTGCCCAGCATTGCCAGCGAGACTACATGTCGCTGGCGGTGGGTGAAATCGGCAATTGGTTCGAAGACAAGCTGCTGCGCGCCCGATAGCCCGGGATCAGCGCTACCCAGGCCTTGTTGCGGCGGGCACCAAGAGCAGGGTGCCTGCGAGGCCAAACGAACGCATGGCTTTGTGATGCGTCTTCCGAAATCAACCGCGCCAATTGTCCGAAGCTCCGTTCCTGGCGACTGAGGCTTCAAGGCGCTCGGTCGAGCGTACTGCCGCGTAACGCGCCGGGTGCCGGCCAGACACTGCGATGCGGTACGACGCGTGGCGCGGCACGTGAATGACATCACCGGCCCTGGCACGGTGCTTCGTACGGCCAACCTGGGCTTCGAGCGTGCCGCTGATCACATAGGCGAACAATTCGTGCTCAGCCTTCTTTTCGGCACTGGCGTGTCCCGGCGGAGAGTCGATAAAGCCAAACGCCAGATTGGCGCCTTCGGTCCATCGTTCGCAATGTCCCGAGGCAGCCGGTGCATCCAGTTTGTCGATAAACGGATAAAAGCAGTTGCCCAGGCCTTCGACAATGGCCTTCGATTTTTCCGGTGCTTTCTTGCCGCCCGGATAGATGCCCGCCTTGATGTCCTTTGCCACTTCGGTGGCCGAGCGCGCGCGTTCAGGCAGCGCCTCGTCGGCGGCGGCGCCGATCATGGTCCAGGTGCGATCCTTGACGTAGAGGTATTTCAGGTCTTCGCGCGCGATAAAACGGTGTTGGGCGTTCGACGGGATGTGGATCAACGTGCCAGGACGTACGCTGCGCAGCCCCTTGCCGACCACCGCGCTGATCTTGCCTTCCAGCAGAAAAGCCATGAATTCATTTGGGTGGTAATGCAGCCGGCCCTTGCCGCCCGCCGCCTTGGTGACGCGCCGGAAATACATGTACTCGCCTTCGATAATCGGCCCCTGTGTCGCGGACAGGTGTGGATTGAAGTGAAAAGACTTCAGTTTTTCGAATCGGTAAAAACCCATGTCACGCTCCCTGATCTTTCAGCAGCGGTGAAGTCTACCGGAACCTGCCGACATTTGCGCGTCCCGGGCAAGCGTTTGCATTTGGCGATCATGACGTGCCGACCACGGGCAGCGACAAAGGTGTCGACCGCTTTGCGAATCCCGATATATGCAACACGGTGCTGGAGCTGTAGGGCAATGCCGCGCGGTACGGCTTCGTACATTTCAGTATTGATGACCTGCGTCAGGAAATTTTGCCCATCGTGCCACGGGAGCTGGGCATCTCGCAGCCTGGTCTGCAATCCGGTTGGCACAAAGTGTCCGACATCAACAATAGGGTATCTCAATCGGGAAACGCGTTCGCTGCTGCGGTTTTCGCGATCAAACTACTGGCTCCCTGACGATCGCCGGCATCGATGCATTGCCTCTCTGAAGGGTTGTGATGGTTCCCACTCTGCAGCGCTACACAGGCGTTCAACCAATGGATCGGTCTAGCCGCCAGCAAATGCTGGCATTACCTCGCGTGCGAAACGGCGCAGGCTTTCCCGTCCACGTGCCCCGCCTCCCGATCCGCCGCCGTTAATCAGCAGATAGCCGGCGCCGGCGTCGCGCAGCTCTTCGAGCTTGCGCGCGATGTCGTCGGGCGTGCCGTAGATCGCGCTGTTTAAATTGATCTGCACCGGGTCCCCGTCCGCGCGATCCGGGCCGCCGAGTATGCGGCCGTCGGGCAGGGTGGCGAGTTTGAGTTGCCGCATGCGATTGGCGAGGCGCCGTTCCAGCGCCTGCTCGATTTCGCTCGCATCGTCGGTGACGAAGAAGGCGCGCGTGACGCCGACGCGCATCGGGTTCCAATCTTCACCTTTGTCTTCGACAGCCTTGCGAAAAATCGAAATGTTTTTCGCAACGTCTGCAGGCGACGCATACTGTCCCAGCAGCAGGTTAAAGCCGCGGCGCGCGACATCCTGTATCGAGCGTTCGCTGCCCGCGCCCATCCACACCGCCGGATGCGGTTTGCGGAATGACGGCGGCTCGACGACGATATTCCTGAACGTCCAGAATTTGCCTTTGTGCGAGAACGGTTCGTTCGAGGTCCAGGCTTTCAGAATGATGCCAATCGATTCCTCGAATTTTTCACGTGCGTCTTCCATCGGCAAATCGAAGCCGACGAATTCGTTGTAGCGGTAGCCGGTGCCGATGCCAAAATCCAGGCGTCCGCCGGTCAGCAGATCCAGCGTTGCCGCCTGTTCTGCCAGCAGCACCGGGTTGTGCCATGGCAGCACCATTACCGCTGTACCCAGACGCAATGTTTTCGTGCGCGCACCCAGCCATGTCAGCAAGCTTAATGTGGCGGAAACCTGTCCGTAGCCTGTGAAATGGTGCTCGACGACGAAAGTGCCGTGAAAGCCAAGTGCCTCGGCCTCGATGTTGTATTCGATGAAGTCGTGAAAACCTTCGCTGCTGTCAAATTCGCCGCTGTTGCGCTTTGCGGAAGCGCTGCCGAATAATCCGAACCGCATCAAAAACTACTCCTGTGCTTTGCGGTTTGATATGAATCGAAGCAGGGGTCTTGCGGCTTGGCGGAATTGTTTCATTCACGAACCCGTCTTACTTACCACTGCTGCCAGCTCGTCTAGAGCGGCCAGTGTCTTATCCTTGTCATCTGAAGCGAGCGAGAAAACCACACGTTCGACACCGGCGTCACGGTAGCGTTTCAGCATGTCCGGCTCGGCGGCCGGGCCCCAGGCGGTGACCGGTAACGTTGACGGATCGCGTCCGGCGGCTTTTGCCATTTCACGAAAGGCGGGTAAGTGATCGAGAATATCTTTTTCGCCGTACGCAGGGCGCTTCACATGCGGCATCCAGCCGTCGCCGAACGCGATGGCGCGACGTGCGCCGTGTGGAAACATGCCGCCGACGATCACCGGCAGCGGCTTTTGCAACGGCTTGGGCCAGGTCATCATCGGGCCGAACTTGACGTGGGCGCCGCTAAACTCCGGTTTCACCTTGCTCCAGATTTCGCGCATGGCGCGCACGCGCTCTTCCATCAGCTTGAAGCGGCCCTTGAAATTGGTGGTGCCGTGGTTGGCCATTTCGTCTTCATTCCACCCAGCACCAACACCAAACAGAAAGCGGCCTTTGGACACTTGATCGAGGCTCGCCACCGACTTTGCCGTCTGGATGGGATCGCGTTGCACCACCAGGCAGATGCCGGTGCCGATCTTGAGTCTTTTTGTAGACACCGCCGCTGCCGTCAGCGTGATGAATGGGTCCATCACATCATAGTATTTCTTCGGCAGTTCGCCGCCTTGCGGATAGGGCGATTTGCGCGTCAGCGGAATGTGGCTGTGCTCAGGTGCCCACAGGCTTTCAAAGCCGCGCTCTTCAAGTGCTGCGCCCATATCGACCGGGCTGATGGAAGAATCCGTAAAAAAAATCGCAACGCCGTAGTTCATGCCGGCTCCAGAAAATTGCGCGCGCCAGTAGGTCATGGGCGCAGCTTGTGTGTAGAGGATTTACATGATGCCACATGCGACGCGTGACGAGAACTTCGCAATTGCGGGCGGCGATGGTCCCCGGATTTTCCGGTATCTGGCGGTTAGCCGCACCAGGGTAGAGCGACCGCTTGTAGCACCTCGCCTGTAGACGCCGTCTGCACGAACGCTGCGACATGAAGGTCGCGCGTTTTCCACGATGGCGCCAGTGCAAAGGAGTGCTGCACCACAGCGCGCCCGTCGATGGCGAATGGCCCGGCGAGCGCACGCACCACGAAATCATGCGCAAGACGCTTACCCTTGTTCTCCCCGGCGGTGACCTGATTGGCGAGATTGTTTTCATAGAGCGCCAGGAACACTGAAGCGCCGGGTTCTTTGCGATGCAATGTGACGCGTGCCGAGGTTTCCGCAGCTGCGGCGTTGCCGATCAGCGATAGCGAAATATCCGCGCCGGGCTTTTCATTGTTGGCTATTGTGATGCGTTGCTGAAAATCGCTCAACGACAGTCCTGCGCGGTAGTCTTTGCCGTCAAGCATCAGCTGCGGCGTATAGATGGTGCGATTGCGGATGCGTGTGTTGGTAAAGCGCTGGCGTTCGGTGAAAAGCGCTTGCGCGAACGGGTCTTTCCAGCCGAGGTAGTTCCAGTAATCGACGTGATAGGCGAGTGTCACCACGCGCGCGGCGCCAAAGCCGCGCGCCGGGAGAGCACTCGTCCAGCGGTCAGCGGGTGGGCAACTGTCGCAGCCTTCCGAGGTGTAAAGCTCAAGCAACGCCACGCGCTGCGGGCCGCTGGTGGCGGTGCAACGGTTGGCGATGGCGGCGGACGAGTGCAACAGCAGAATGGCGGCAAGCGGTGAGGCGAGCTTCGCGGCAAGTTTCATGACAACTCCGGGGTGAGACACTTCGTCGCGTTGCGTTGCGTATCCTTACAGTCGCGCGGCTGTCACGGCATTCTGCTATGATGCGCGGCTGTTTCTGTAACTATCTGTTTTCTTTGGATAATTTTTGTATGTCGTCAGTCGATCTGCACAGCCATTCAACGCATTCTGACGGCCTGCTGCCGCCGGTGGAGCTGGTCACGCGCGCGCATGCGAATGGCGTGACGACTTATGCGCTGACCGATCACGATGAACTGAGCGGGCTGACAGAAGCGCGCGCCACGGCGGAAGCACTCGGCATGCGCTTTATCAATGGCGTGGAAATTTCTGTGTCGTGGGCGGATGAAACGCTGCACATTGTCGGTTTGAATTTTGATCCGCAGCAGACGGCTATCGCGGAGGGTCTGCGTCAGGTGCGCGTAGGGCGGCTGGCGCGCGCCGAGCGTATTGCGGCGGATCTGGCGCGCGTGGGCATCGAAGGCGCGCTCGAGGGTGCACGCCGTCACGCACGCAATCCTGAGCTGCCCAGCCGCGCGCATTTTGCGCGTTATCTGGTGGAGCGCGGCATTGTGAGCGACAGCAACGCCGCGTTCCGCCGTTATCTCACCAAGGGCAAGCCCGGCTATGTCGAACACCAATGGGCCACGTTGCCGCAGGCGGTGGGCTGGATCATGGCGGCCGGTGGCGTGACGGTGATCGCCCATCCGGGGCGCTATGGCCTGAATAACAAGGAACGCGAAGCGCTGCTCGGCGAGTTTCGCGATCTGGGCGGTGTGGGCGTCGAAGTCGTCACCGGCAGCCACACGGCAGATCAGTACGCGACTTGGGCACGCTACGCGCAACGTTTCGGGTTGAAGGCATCGGCCGGTTCGGATTTTCACGGGCCGGGCGAGAGTTATCTCGATCTGGGCAAGCTGCCGGAATTGCCATTCGGGTTGACGCCGGTGTGGGCGGATTTTTGAGGCATGTCCCAATACTTCACCATCCACCCGATAAACCCGCAGCCGCGCCTGATCCGCCAGGCAGCCCAGATCGTGCGCGATGGCGGCGTGATGGTTTACCCGACGGATTCCTTTTATGCGCTGGGTTGTCACATCGGCGACAAAGCGGCGATGGAGCGCATGCGCGCCATCCGGCAAGTCGATGCGCGGCATCATTTTTCGCTGGTGTGCCGCGATCTGCGCGAGATCGCCACCTATGCCAAAGTGGATAACCAGCAATACCGCATGTTGAAGGCCGCCACACCCGGCTGTTACGCGTTCATCCTCGAAGCCACGCGCGAAGTGCCGAAGCGTTTGCAGCACCCGAGCCGGCGCACGATTGGGCTGCGCATCCCGGATCACCCGGTGGTGATCGCGCTGCTGGCCGAATTGAACGAACCGATTTTATCGTCGTCGCTGATTCTGCCGGGCGAGGAAACGCCGTTAAACGATCCGGATGAATTTCGCGCGCAACTTGAACATCAGGTGGATTTGATCCTTGACGCCGGTTCGTGCGGCGTCACACCGACGACGGTGGTGAACCTCACGGGTGACGCGCCCGAAATCGTGCGTGAAGGCAAGGGCGACATCGCGATCTTCGGTGTGTGAGCAGCGGTTGCGGTACACTGCGGATTGCCTTTGCAGGTTGCCGCGAGTTCGTGTGCCGCAGGGTAAAATCGGTATGAAAAAAAACTCAATAAAAACAGATAGTTACGATGGTTCGGTCATCGTGACTCAGGCATATCCGCACACCTCGCAGAAATCGTCTTACCTGCCTACTGATGGGAGAAGGCGGGGAAAGTATTCCGCAACTTACGCAAACTTCAGGTACGCATGGAACTCAATGTAATTCAAGTGATGGCGATTTACGCGCTGCCTGTAATATTTGCGATCACGCTGCATGAGGCTGCGCACGCGTATGCCGCCAAATACTTTGGCGATTTCACCGCGTATTCGCAGGGTCGCGTGAGTCTGAATCCGATTCGCCATATCGACCCAATAGGCACGGTGGCACTGCCGTTGATCTTGCTGGCGATTTCCAAGTTGTTCGGTGGCGGATTTATTTTTGGTTGGGCGAAGCCGGTGCCGGTTAATTTCGGCAATCTGCGCAGCCCCAAACGAGACATGCTGTGGGTGGCGGCGGCGGGGCCCGGGGCGAATTTGGTGATGGCACTTTTCTGGGTGCTGATGGTGAAGCTGTCGTACACCGACGCGCTGGGCAGTTTTTCGCTGCCGCTGGCGCTGATGGGCGCGGCAGGCGTGATGGTCAATGCGATATTCATGGTGCTGAATCTGCTGCCGATTCCGCCGCTCGACGGCGGGCGTATTGTCGTGAGCCTGTTGCCTCACCGGCAGGCCTATGCATTTTCGCGCATCGAGCCCTATGGATTTATGATTATTCTCGCGCTGTTGTTCACCAAGGTGCTGGACTACGTAATGTGGCCGCTTGTCACAATTGCCATCGAAATCGTCTCGGTTGTACTGGGTGTTTCTTCGCTGGATCTTTATAAACTCATACAGATTTTGTCCAAATAAATCATGTTTTCAAACCGCGTACTCTCCGGCATGCGCCCCACCGGTGCATTGCATCTCGGTCACTACCACGGCGTGCTCAAAAACTGGATACGCCTGCAGCACGAATTCGAATGCCTGTATTTTGTCGCCGACTGGCACGCGCTTACCACGCACTACGACGATCCCGGCCAGATCGGAAAACATGTGTGGGACATGGTGATCGATTGGCTGGCGGCGGGCGTCGATCCGGCGCAGGCGACGCTGTTCATTCAATCGCGCGTGCCGGAGCATGCCGAGCTGCATCTGTTGCTGTCGATGATCACCCCGCTGGGCTGGCTGGAGCGTGTGCCGACTTTCAAGGATCAGCAGGAAAAGCTCGCGGAAAAAGACCTCGCGACCTACGGATTCCTCGGCTATCCGCTGCTGCAAAGCGCCGACATTTTGATTTATCGCGCCAATCAGGTGCCTGTGGGCGAAGACCAGGTGCCGCACGTCGAAATTACCCGCGAAATCGCGCGGCGTTTCAACCACGTGTTCGGCAAGGAGCCGGGTTTTGAAGAGAAGGCCGAAGCCGCGATCAAAAAACTCGGCTCGCGCCGCGCCAAGACCTACCGTCAGCAGCGCGCCAGTTACCTCGAAAAAGGCGATGCCGAAGCACTCGCCGCGGCGCGCGAACTGCTCAACGAAACGCAAAACCTGACCATGGGCGACCGCGAGCGCCTGTTCGGTTACATCGAGGGCGGCGGCAAAATGATCTTGACCGAGCCGCAGGCGCTGCTTACCGAAGCGTCGAAAATGCCCGGCCTCGACGGACAGAAAATGTCCAAGTCGTACAACAACACCATTACCCTGCGCGAAGACGCGGATAGCGTGGCGAAAAAAGTCAAAACCATGCCCACCGACCCGGCACGCGTCAAACGCACCGACCCCGGCGACCCGGAAAAATGCCCGGTGTGGCAATTGCATCAGGTGTATTCCGACGAGAGCTTAAAGCAATGGGTGAAGCAGGGGTGCAAGAGCGCGGGCATCGGCTGCCTTGAATGCAAACAGCCGGTAATCGATGCCATCATCGCCGAGCAGCAACCGATGCGCGAGCGCGCGCAGCGCTATCTCGATGATCCGACGCTGGTACGGAATATTGTGGCGGATGGCTGTGAGAAGGCGCGGAAGATGGCGCAGGAGACTCTCAGGGAGGTGCGGGAGGTTATGGGGTTGGGGTATAGCTAAAGGCTTATCCGGTAGCTTCTCAGTTTGTGTTGTAACAGTAAGGTTGTATAATTTATCCTGCGAGAGAGGGGAAGGCCAGCCCCGTAAGGGGTTCCAGAGGCTCATGCTGACCGCGCCCAGGGTCTTGGGCACCGGCTGAGAAAACGGCAGCTCAGTCCCTGCCTCTTTCGCCCAAGCCAATTGGCAACCCGCGTAAGCCGTAATCTGTTTGGCATCAGCCCGCGTAGGTCGGAACGCGTAGCGGTTCCGACAAAATCTAGCCTTACCGTGCGTCGATATCGGAACCACTGCGCGTTCCGACCTAGAGTTCTACGTACTCCAAATTATTTCGCCCGCCCCACCCGCGCAACCTCCGCCACGCTTTTCAACCGCTCCACGCCCCAACACAACCCGATCATTTTCTCCACCCGCGCCACCGGCAATATGCCCTTGCACTGCGCACGAAACTTGGCTTCGAGATCGGCGTCACTCATCGGGTTATCCACGCTGCCCACGCAATGTTCGATATATTTCTCCAATACACGCCCGTCCTTGAGCGTCATCGTAATGCGCACCTGATCTTCGGCGATGCCAGCCTGCGCTGTCGCATGAGTGTTGTCCCGGACGCGCACCACCGCCGGGTTGCGCACGATGGCGTCGCTGTACGCCGCTTCGCCGCCTCCACCCAGCAGGGTCGCCGCCGCGCAGGAATGAAAAATGCTGAATTTGCCTTCCAGCCCGGATTTCGGATCGCGCCGGCTGCACAACTCGATCACCAGCGGATGCACTTTCAAATCAACGCGCGCGACGTCCGTGAGCTTGAGTTTGTGTTCGTTAC
>SYEN01000566.1 GCA_005800795.1 Burkholderiales bacterium
CACAGACGCTGCGCTGCTCGCCGGTGGCTGGCCGGCGTCCGGTGAGACGCACGCCGGCCAGCGCATTATCCAGACAGGCTTGCGCGGCCACCACCTGCGGCAGACGCTCGGCGCTGTGCGTGAGCTGGCCAAGCGCACGCAGCCCGCCGCCGAGTGCTACGGCGATGATGGCGAGTGCGACCAGCACTTCGATCAGCGTGAAGCCGTGACAATCTCGCGCGATCCGCATGTCAGCAGCCTGCGCGCCGCAGCGCGAACGGCGCGACGCCATCGCTGACTACTGCCATGGCGCCGCCTTCGTGCGTGAGTTGCACGCAGATCGCGGCGCCCACGGGTTCCGGGCCCAGCACGGCGCGTGGCGGTGCGGCGGTATTTGCCGTTTGGGCTATTTGCAGCGTGACACTAGCGGGGAATGCATCACCAGCGCTTGGCACACGCATGCGCCATGTGCCGTCAGCCATTTGCTCGTACCACAGCAGCGTTTGACCGGCCGGTGTTTCGAGCGCGATGCGCCGTCCGGTTGCAATCGCCCGCCAACGTGCTTCTTCCATCGTGGCGGCGAGTTGCTCGGCTGAACTTTCGAGCACGTGGCCGGTGGCCGCCGATACGCTTAGGGTGATCAGCGATGTTGTGACGGCGAGAATCACCAGCACCACCATCAGTTCGATCAGGGTGAAGCCGGTGGCGTGCTTGCTGTTCACGCAGACCCTTTCAGCGCGGTAACTTCGATTTCGATTTTCATGCGTGGATCGGCAAGGCCCGCCGAGATCATCATGGCGGCTGGGCGCACGTCGCCAAAATATTTGCGCAGCACTGGCCAGCAGTGTTCAAATTCACTGCCGTCGGGCATCACGTAGGTGACGCGCACCACCTCTCTAAGACTCGACCCCGCTTCGCGCAACGCCGCTTCGATGTTTTTCAGGCATTGCTCGGTTTGTTCCAGTACACCGGGTGCGATGGTCATGGTGGCGTAGTCGAAACCAGTGGTACCGGAAACAAACACCCAGTCTCCGGCGACTATCGCGCGGGAGTAGCCGATTTGCGCTTCGAAGGTGGAGCCGGAACTGATGCGTTTGCGTGGCATGGGGTTGCGGCGGCGGTGGCCGAGGGCCTGCGACTCAGTTAAAATAAAAAATCAATAAAAACAAATACTTATGAAATATGTTTGGCGCAGCTGCGGCGAAGGTTTAAAGCGCCGCTACTGCCACGAACCGATATCGGCATCCGCACCTTCGCCACCGGGCTTGCCATCTGCGCCATAGCTGAAGACATCGACCTCGCCCTTTACTCCCGGCTGCGCGTAGCCATAAGGCCGGCCCCACGGATCGTTGGGCAGCTTTTCAACATAGCGTTTCCAGTTCGATGGCACCGGCGCGGAAGTGGGCTTTTGCGCCAACGCCGCCAGCCCCTGCGCCGCCGTGGGATAGCCGCCGTTGTCGAGCCGGTAGAGCTTCAGCGCCTGCGCCAGCGCCGCAATGTCGGTGCGCGCGGCGGTGACGCGAGCGTCATCGGTGCGGCCGACGATGTTGGGCACCACCAGCGCTGCGAGCACGCCGAGGATGACCAGAACCACCATCAGTTCGATGAGGGTGAAGCCGCGGGACTTGCTTGGCAGGTGAAGCATTTGGCGAACCTAAGGCAATGTTAGCGTAGCGTGCGAAACTTCTTGCACGCCACACTATAGCATTGGCCTGATGCCGGGCGCACCGGACGCATACCTGGAAAACCGCAGTACTGTCCTGTGAAGATCAGAGCATGCGGGGCGTGTTAAAACAGCCCTGCGCCACGAATTGTGTCGGCGTTGTTTAGCGAAGTGGTGATCACATACACCAAACCAATCCGCGTTGGACCTGTGGCGCTGCCGGTAATCACACCTCTGATGCTTATGGAGCAGCCCGTGGCTATCGAGCAATTGGGGCCTTGTGCAACGCCGATTGCCCCGGCAAAAGTGCCAAAGTTGCTTGGGACTCGGCTGAGGCCAATTTCGGAGTTTCCGGGCGCGGTGAACGCGCCGTTGGAGACGATGCGGTGGGTGCGCCCGCCGATGACCACCGAAAGATCGACAGCTACCCGGTCGGTAAAGTAGTCCACCACCACGCTGCCGGTAAGCGTGCCTGACGTGCCACCCCCATCCACGGTAGGCAGCGTGGAAGCGGTTCTGGGGTAGGTCGTGATAACGCCAGTGGGCAACGAGCCTGCAGTGGCTCCCGCGATGTAGTGAAAGCCTTGTGTAGTGCTGAAGTTTTTGGTGGGGGATGCGAAGAAATTCCCGGCAGTGGTGCCTCCGTTCCAGCGGCCCATGGTGATGCGTGCGTCACCAGCAAGTTCCCCGACGAAGTTGGTGCCGATCAACAGACGTTCGCAGTTGGTGGTGCAGGCCGGGTTGGCGTCATAGCCCGTCATGCGGCCATTGGTGTCCACGGTGACGGTCATGTTCACCAACCCGCGCGAATCAATGCCGATGCCGTCCGAGGCGGAGTAAGCCAATTTGTACGGGCCAGCGCCGAATACTGCCGTAACGCTGCCGGTGTTCGTGCCGTTGCCGGTACTGCTGTTGGCAGAGCCTTCGACCGGATTATTAAACTGCCCTAGGAAGGTTCCTGCCGCGTTACTGAGATTAACTTCGTGGATGGCGCCATTGCGCAGTGACAGCGAATATTTCAGGCCGCTGGCATCCGTCCACACATATTCGTTGTTGGCGGTGACGGTGAAGGTGGGGGCCACGCGCGTGAATTGATCGGTCAGAAACAAAGCACCGCTGCTGCTGAAAGTGAACAGCACTTGCTGGCCGTTGGTGTAAGGCGCGCCCGCAGTGGCGCAGCAGAAGGTAAAGGTCACGACTTTGCTGGCGACGCCGGGGGGCAGGGTGCCTCCGGTAGTTGTCGTCGTCGTTGAGGTGCCACCGATGGTGATGTCCACCGTGCTGATGGCTTCGTTAAACGCCACGGCCACGTTGGCGGGCGTGGTCAGCGCAAAAGTGCCGGCGGCGAAGTTGAAATTAAAGCGCAGGCCGTCCATCACCAGATCGATGCCGGTGCTGTTGGCGGTGAACGCAGCGGTCACGAAATCATAGGTCGCGGAAGGTATGCCTGCGGCGGCGAATCGGGTCGCCAGATTGGCGTTTACCACGGCCTGCGCCGCTTGCAGATTGGCTTGCGTGAGCAGCGATGCATTGGTGGTCCACGCGGCTGCGACCGTATCCAGATTATTGGCAAGAGCCGTGTTGACCATTAATGCCAGCGTGGTCAACGGGGTGATGTTGATGGTGCCGGCGCTAGTGGCGACGGAGTAGTAGGTGGTTGCGCCGCTGACAGCTTTGAGGATCACGGGGTAGGTAAGTCCACCGCTCACGGTGTAGCTGCCGCCCGGGCCAGTGACGCCAGTGGCAGTGGCGCCGTTGGCGCCGGTGGCCGTTACCGCAGCGCCGACCAGCGCTGCGCCGCCCGCGACGGTGCCGCTGACAGTAGAGGACGCGACAGCTGGCACTGAGTTATTGCTATCCGAGCAGCCGGCTAGTCCCACGATGCTTAAAATGGTTATAGTCAAAACGGCGAAAATTCGATGCCACCGGCTAAAATCGTTCATGAAATCCTCAAAATTCCCAAGTGTGTGTTTTACTGAAATCCGGCATGCCGTTACTCGAACTACCGGCGCGATCCTGCAAAGATTACCTATTAACTGGGTGAAATATAGCAAAGAGTATGAGATGGGGTAATTGAGGAAGATAAAAATAAGTATTAAAAACAAATACTTAAGAACTTATTGTTACATTTATTAAGATGGGTGTTTGTTGCTGCGGCGTAGCGCCGTTGCCCTGCGGACTGCTTGATCTGCCGTGTTCCCCTTATACTGCTGCAATGAACAAAACCAACCAGTCGTCTGACGCCGGCTTTCCGCTGCAATGCCGCTCGCAGTGCGGTGCTGCTGTGCCCGTTTTCCTGGGCGTGCTTGCCTCAGCCGGTGCGATTGCCAGTGGGCTAGCTTGGGAGATGCACATCTTGGCAAAAAGCCCTGGTGTTCCTGAATACTCGAAACCCGCGATTCAGGATGGGGGAGCGCAGCAATTGCAAACCGCAAGCCGCGAGGCAGTTGCCCGGATGTTTGGCGGCGCGACGCCGACCGCCACCGGCTCCCGGGATATCGAGGGATTGCACCTATTGGGTATAGTGGCTGACAAGCGCGGGGCGGGGGTGGCGCTGATGAGTGTGGACGGAGCGCCACCGATTCGGGTGCGGGTGGGCGGGCACGTGCGCGATGGTGTCAAGCTGGCAGAAATCCGCGAACGCAAGGTGGTGTTGGAGCGTGGGGGCGGCACGGTCGAGCTGGCATTGCCTTTGCGCGGTAATTCACCAGCAGCCGCGAAGGGGCCGGGTGCGTCCGGCATTTCGCAAAGTAGTGCCGCGGCGCCGCCAGCAGGCCCCATAGGCGGTGCAGCGCCTGTGCCGCCGCCGGCTCGATAGTCGGTCGTTGTCAATCCAAGCGGGCAGGGCCAACGGCCTATTTGGACTGATTGGGCGAGTTTCGCGTGCCTGTGGCTGGGCATACCGGTTAAATCGGGATTAACCTGGGGCAACCTTGGATATCCAGAAATATTCGGCAAAATGCGCAGTAATTCCGCGATTGGCCATAAAATAGCTGTGTTGCGTCACGATTGTGTTAACTATCTGTTATAAGATAAAGAAATTCGGATATCACAATTGCATTGGCCTGCAGTTGGCGGTAGTCCCGGTAATCCATAAAGCCCCGTAAATTTAATTGGTAACAGTCTTAAGGAGCCCGCAATGTCCAATCCCAAGTTCGAGCAGATGTTTGCCGCACAGAAAGCCAGTTCCGAAGTTCTGGTTGCGTTGATGCGTACGTCGTTCGAGGGTATGCAGCGTCTGGCGGAACTGAATATGGCCGCCGCCAAGCAGGTGCTGTCGACGACGGCGGCGAACGCCAACACGCTGGCGTCGGCAAAAGATATGTCCGATGTATCGCGCATGGGGCCGCAGATGGCGAAGCCGGAGCAATTAATGGACTACTGGCGCAATGTTTACGATCTCGTGACGACCATGCAAAAGGATGTGACCGAGGTGATGCAGTCCAACTACACCCATCTTGCCAAGAACGCGGCGTCTGCCATTGAGCAGCGTAAATCGACTGCCATGGATGGTGGCGACATGATGGCCAACGCGGTGAAGGATATGATTGAAACGTCGAACAAGGCGTTTGAGAACATGCAGGCGATGACCAGCCAGATGGCAAGCATCGCGGGCGCAAGTTTGAAGGCTGCAAGCGGCACGCCGAAGCCGTCGGCAAAAAAATAGCGGATGTAGCGGTTTGCTGGGCGTGTGTTAATATAAGTATTTGTTTTAATTGAATAATTTTAAGGGGCGCAACATGGCAAATTCACTTAAAGGCAAGAATGCAGTGGTTACAGGGTCCACCAGCGGCATCGGTTTGGGCATTGCGGAAGGGTTCGCCAAGGAAGGTGTCAATCTGGTGCTGAATGGCTTTGGCGACGCAGCGGAAATTGAAAAAATCCGTGCAGGTTTGGCGTCGAAATACGGCGTGAAAGTCACCTACGATGGCGCCGACATGAGCAAGCCCGATCAAATCGAAGCCATGATGAAAAAAGCCGCGGCCGATTTGGGTGGTGTGGATATTCTGGTGAACAACGCGGGCATCCAGCATGTGGCGCCGGTCGAAGAATTCCCGGTGGCGAAGTGGGACGCGATTATCGCGA
>SYEN01000567.1 GCA_005800795.1 Burkholderiales bacterium
CCACCAGGTATGGTGGGGAAACAGTCGAGATTCATCGCGAGTCAGACTGGATGAGATCGTACGATTGCGCGGGCGTGAATCGACAGCAGGCATCTCGATATCATAGGTACAGCCGTTGTAGCTAGTTTAAAGCGGATTAGATACGGTATCATCACTGTTTTTTCGCGGTCTTGAATTGTGTCCATAGATGCCATCCGCGAGTTTATTGCTGCGGACATGCAGGCGATAGACCGCGTTATCCGTTCCCGTTTGACTTCCAGCGTCACGCTGGTTGGACAGGTTGCCGAGTATATCATCGGCGGCGGCGGTAAACGCCTGCGTCCCGCGTTGGTGGTGCTCTCTGCGGGCGCGCACGGCTATCGCGGTGAAAGGCAGCACCAACTGGCAGCGGTGGTGGAGTTCATCCAAACCGACACGCTGCTGCACGATGACGTGGTGGATGAATCCGGTCTGCGCCGGGGCCGCGCGACGGCCAATGCCCTGTTTGGCAACGCAGCCAGCGTGCTTGTGGGCGATTTCGTGTATTCGCGTGCTTTTCAGATGATGGTTGAGGCCGGCGACATGCGCATCCTCGAAGTGCTGGCCGAGGCCACCAACGTCATCGCGGAAGGCGAAGTGCTGCAACTCATGAATTGCCGCAATCCCGATATCGACGAAGCCGGGTATTTGCAGGTGATTCGTTGCAAGACCGCCAAGCTGTTTGAAGCGGCCACGCGCATCGGTGCGCTGCTGGGTGGGGCGGACAAATCAGCGGAAGACGCCATGGCGCGTTACGGCGCGCATTTGGGCACGGCGTTTCAGTTGATCGACGACGTGCTCGACTACAGCGGCGACCATGCCGTGATCGGCAAAAACGTCGGCGACGATCTGGCAGAGGGCAAACCCACGCTGCCTTTGATTCACGCCATACGGCGCGGCACGCCGGCGCAGGCGGCGGCGGTGCGTCGCGCCATCGAGGTAGGCGGGCGTAATGAACTGCCCGCGGTGCTGGCGGCCATCCGCGATACCGGTGCGCTCGACTACGCCCGCGATTGCGCCCGAACCGAGGCGCGCATGGCCACCGAAGCGCTGGCGGGGCTGGCGCCCAGCAGGCAGCGCGAATATCTGGTAGAATTGACTGACTTTGCAGTCACGCGAAGTTACTGATTAAAATATTGAAAATAGCACCATCAGCATTCCACCAAGCGCGGCGCGGCCGCGTGTTTTTTTCTGTGGATCCCGAGTTGCAATGCCGGTGGCGAGTGGTTTATGCGCGTTTTCAGTATCTGTTTCGATTCGGGGTGTAGCTCAGCCTGGTAGAGTACTGCGTTCGGGACGCAGGAGTCGGAGGTTCGAACCCTCTCACCCCGACCAAATTTCTGGATGGCGCGTTTGTAGTTCAGTGCTGTTCGTACTGCGCCATCCCTCAGCTTTACTTCACCAAAAAATCCCACCGCAACGCTGCGCGCTCGAGTATAGGCTTGATATCGTCCGCCAGCACCCAGCGCGCGGCCACCAGCTTTTGCGCCGCTGCGTGCACCGCATCCAGATACGCTGCGCGCGAAGCGTACCGTTCATCGATGGATAAACGCGGGTCGCCGCTTTGCTCACGCGCAACGCGCGTGCGCGCAAATACCAACGTCGAGCCTCGCATTTGCATCAGATCATCCGCTGCGCCCTGATCGGGATGACGCGGGTTCCAGCCGGTAAAGGTTGCCAACGGCGCTGCAGTTTCCACGGGAATGATGCCCGCGACTTCGTTGCCGTCTGCGTCGATGGATGACACATAGGCTTTGTATTGCGTGCCCACTTTTGCCGGATATGCCGCGATGCCGCGCCCGATGTCCGGGCCGAAATCCAGCACCGAGGGCCGCACGAATCGTGCGGCGAATGATGCGCCAGGAATCTTTTTGTAGAACGCACCCAGCGGTTCAGGCAGTACCGCTGTGCTGTTCTCCAAACGCGGAAACGCGCTAGCCGGCGGCGCCATACCCTTTGCCACCCATGCATCCAGACTCACCAACGCCGCGCGCACCAGCGGCCCGTAATCAACGATGTTGAACATGTGAGCGCCACGCGCGCCGGTGTTGGCGTCGGTGGCAGGCGGCGGTATCGCGCTGGATGTGTGCTGGGTGCACGAGAAGAGATAGGTTCGTGCGAACGCAGCGGGTTCGGCGTCCTTCGTGCCGGTATCGTCAGTGTGAATCAGCGAGGCATCGCCGCGCCAGTACTCGGCTGAGGTGTTGGTGGCAAAAATCTTCGGCTGTTTGCCACGCGCCTTTAATCTCGCATACAAACCTTCGTCGTTAAACGGCGGCAGGCTGCCCACCGTACCTTGCGAATTGAGTGACGGCTGCCCGAAACGCAGATTGAATTCGCCGCGCCGCCCGCCTGCAACGTGAGGCCATACCGCGTCGAATACCGTGCGCCCTTGTGTATCCTCGTCAAGGCCCAAATACAGCATTTCGCGTAAGAAGCGGCCGCTTTGGGAGACGCCAAACAGATAGGCCCCGTTCAAACCCTCTGCGCACGGATTACCTTCGGCCGCCGTGCCCCAGCGCAAAAAAGCTGCCGTGTCGCGCACCGCCAGAAAACTCGCGCCCACCAGCAGCGGATTTGCCGAGCGATAAACCACATCGTAAATCGCGCCCGGCTTGAATCCGCCCTTGACGGATACATGCCCGGCATCGGTAAAGCGCCAGCCCTCACGCGGCAGCACCACCGCCGGCGCGCTGCCGTTCTCGCGCACGGTGATTGAGGCATCCGGATCATCAAGATTCGAGCACGCGTTGGGAATGTGATAACGATCCGCCAGCGGCAGCGACTCAGCCGCCTCGTTGGGCCGCAGCCGACAACGCACGAAGCCGCTGGCCCCTGGCACACGGGGTGCGTCCAGCACCATCAGCCCGTCCTGACGCGGTACGTCGATCTGCCAGCCCACCCACGCCACTGCGTATCCCTGCCGCATCAAAAAGCCGTTTCCGAAATCCTTGGCAGTCGTGGGATCCGGCACACGCGGCGTGCTGTTGAACATCTCGATGGCCACCTTGCGGCCGCGGTTGGGCACATCCAGCAGCAGCTTGCCGTGGCCCTTTTTCATGTCGACGGGTTTCAGCAGATAAAAATCGCCGGAGAACTCCACCAGCCCCTGCGCATTGCGCGGCGCCAGCGCCATATCGGTGACGCGCTGGTGCAGCGGATGCGCCGGATCAACAGCAAAACGGATGGTGCCAGCGATTTTTTCGTAGGCGCCGCTGGCACCGAAGAGTTGGCCGTCGAGGACGGCGGTGCGGGCTTGGATGTCGAGACGGGTTGGCATTGGAAAGTCCTTTGATAAGCGCTAATTTTTCCACATTCAAAAACGGTTGCAACTGTACGGGCAATATTGGCGGTTGGCGATGAGTCCCCTTACAAGCGCAAGACAGGGTACTCGAACCCCACGGTTTGCGGTGAGACACAGGAAGTGTTGGTTTTCCCCATCAGCCTAAAGCATCTGCTAACCGCCGAATTCCTTATCAAACAGCGCTTTATGCGGACGCAACGCATTCATCGCCCGTTCTTTCGACAAATGCGTCAGGTAAGGTTTTTCCTCTCCGAGCATAACCAGAAAGTATTCGTTGCTGGGATTCTTGCAGATCCGCCGTGTAATGAATTTCACGCCCTCGTGATTGTCATAAGTCTCGCTCGTCTCCAGCACCACCATTGCATCAGCACCGTTAAACGACAACCGGGGATTGCTGGAGGTTAACTTGAGGTTGCTAAACTGCGTATCATTTTCAGAGCGCGCCTGCTTCATCCGCTTGGGAAACATCCATAACCCGTACACCGTTACGGCTACACCCAGCAAGGCCAAGACCAACGACAGCGTATCGGCCAATCCTCGCCCCCCGTATCCGTGCTTGCGGTTGAGCTACTGCACCTTCGCCCCCGAAGCCTTAACGACTTTTGCCCATTTCTCGGTCTCCATGGTATGCACTTCCCAAAACTCGGCTGGCGTGCCGGCGATCGATGTGCCGCCCAGGTCGGTAAGGCGCTGCATGATCTTGGGGTCTTTCAGCACGTCATTCACTTCGCGGTTGACGCGCGTGACGATGGCAGCCGGTGTGCCTTTGGATACGGCAACGCCGAACCATGCGCTCGCCTCGAAACCGGGCACGGATTCTGCCACCGATTGCACGTCCGGTAATTGCGCCGAGCGTTTGGCGGTGGTCACAGCGAGCGCGCGCAAGTCACCGTTGCGAATGTAGCCGATGATGCCGGGCATATTGTCAAACATCAAATGGTTTTGACCGGAAATCAAATCGATGATTGCGGGCGCTGAGCCCTTGTATGGCACATGCACCATGTTGATGCCCGTCATCGCCTTGAACAGTTCACCCGAGAGATGTACCGATGTGCCCGCACCGCCGGAACTGAAATTCAACTTGCTGGGATTGGCTTTGGCGTGCGCGATGAAGCCCTGGACATTTTTTGCGGGCAGATTGCGCGTCACTGTCATTACGTTGGGCACGCGAATCAGTCCCGCCACGGGCGCCATATCACGCAGAAAGTTGAAATTGAGATTGGTGTAAAGCGTGGCGTTGATGGCGTTGGCCGGGTTGGTCAGAAACCAGGTATAACCGTCGGGCGCGGATTTCACCGCGATTTCAGTGCCGATGTTGTTTCCGGCGCCCGGTCGATTATCGACGACAATGGTTTGGCCCATGCGCTCGGAAAGGCGCGCGCCCATGATGCGCGCGACGATGTCGGTGGTGCCACCGGGCACGTACGGCACGATCCAGCGGATCGACCGCGCGGGGTACTCGGCAGCAGCCGCATTACCCGTGGCAAATCCGGTTGTGCCGGCGGCCACAAAACCCAGAAACAATGGCTTCAAACGCATATTCACTCCATCGATTAAAAAGCAGAAACGAAAAACAATTCTTGTCATTCTTGCGCGTGCGGGAATGACGGCGTTGGTTTAGCTCGACTGTAGCCGGGCGACGAACTGCGGCATCATACCCCGTTCCCCCATAAAGTGGACATGCGCAGACGCCACTTGCATCAGCCATGTAAACTGCGCATCCCGATCTACAGGAGTTTCGCTTGCAAACCTTTCTTAAGAGCCTGTTTCGCGCTGCAATGCTGCTGGCTTTCGGCTTGTCCGCGCATGCCGCCGACTGGAAGCCCGAAAAGGTGATAGAGCTGATTGTGCCCACGGGGCCCGGCAGTGGTGTTGATGCCTCCGCGCGCACGGTGCAGCAGATTTTTCAGTCGAACAAAATGGTGGAGCAGGCCATCAACATCAGCAACAGGCCCGGCGGCAATTACGGTATTGCGATGAATTATCTGGGCCAGCACAACAGCGATGCGCACAAACTGATGGTGCAGACCAGTACGCCGCTGACGGCGTTTATTCAGGGCCAGATCAAGCTCAATTATTTTGAGTTCACGCCGATCGTGAATCTGATTTCGGAGCCCATAGCATTTGTGGTGGCGGCCAACTCACCGCTGAAGAGCGCTCGTGATCTGACCGCAAAACTGAAGGCGGATCCCGAAGGGGTGAGCATCGCGTTGTCCGCTGCACGCGGCAATGCGTTTCACATCACCGCGGCTCTGGTGGCGCGTTCAGTGCAGGCGGATATCAAGAAGTTGAAAATCGTGGTGTTCAATGCCTCCAGCGATGGCGTGATTGCAGCGGCGGGCGGGCACGTGGACGTGATGGCCGCGACTCCGGCAACGGTGATGCCGCTGGTGCAGGCGGGCAAGGTGCGCATCATCGGCATTGCCGCCAACACGCGGTTGAAAGGCGCGGCTGCGCAAGTGCCGACGTTCAAGGAGCAGGGCATTGATGCCGTGTTCGACGTGCCACGCGGCTTTATCAGCGCGCGCGGTTTGTCTGCGGATCAGGTGCGCTATTGGGACAGCGTGTTCGCGCGCATGGTGAAATCGGATGACTGGAAACAGGCCGTGGAGAAAAATCAGTGGGTCGAAAATTATCTGACCAGCGCCGAGTTTGGCAAAGAACTGCGGCGTCAGCACGGCATACTCAAGGATGTATTGAGCGAATTGGGTATGGTGCAGTAGCTGCTGCGCAGTTTTAAAAATATCAATTAAAACAAATACTTACGTAAACACTCCTAGCCATGTCTCCCCGCCCTTGCGCCCAATTTGATTTCTCCAAAATCCTTCGCGCAGGCGATGTGGTTACTTGGCTGCAAGGCACCGGCGAGCCGGCGGGGCTGACGCGGCGGCTGGTGTTGCAACGCGCCGAATTGCCGCGCGTGACGATTTTTGTCGGCATCAGCGCCAGCGACACGCTGTTACCGGCCCATGCGGATCATTTCGACTTCAAGGCGTTGAACGGCGCGGGCAACAACCGGCGTCTCGCGGCGGCGGGGGTGCTCGACATTGTGCCTGCGCATGTGTCGAAGGTGCCCGGCCTGATACGCGCGCGCGCGCTGCCGGTGGACGTGATGCTGGTGCGTGTGCGCCCGCACCCGAAGCCGAGCTTTTACTCGGTGGGCGTGATGGCCGATTTTGCGCAGGCGATGGTGGGGGCCGCGCGTTGTGTCATCGGCGAACTCGATGAACGCATGCCGGTGACCTCGCAGGACGCGCTGATTCCGTGCGAGGCCGTGCATCATTTGACCACCGCCGATTGTGACGAGTGGCTGATGGCCGATGGCGATCCGGCGCCGATTGATATCCGGGTCGCGCAGCAGGTGGCGAGCGTGATTCCCGACCGTGCCACGATTCAAATCGGCATCGGCAGTCTGCCGGTTGCCGTGTGTCAGGTGCTGAAGTCACATCGCGAGCTGGGTGTGCACAGCGGCGTGATTTGCGACGGCATCGTCGATCTCATCGAGAAGGGCGTGATCACCAACGCACACAAGGGGCTGGGTGCCGGGCGCACGGTGACTGGCGGCTTGTTCGGCGGGCGGCGTTTGATGGATTGGGCCAACAGCAATGCGCAGCTCGACATGCGCTCGTCGGAGCACACACACAGTCCGCTGGTGATGACGCAACTGAACAATTTTTACAGCGTGAATTCCGCGATAGAAATCGATCTTACCGGGCAACTCAATTCGGAAATCGCGGCGGGGCGTTACCTTGGCGCCATAGGTGGGCAGGCGGATTACGTGCGCGGTGCGCAACTGTCACCGGGCGGGCGCTCGATCATTGCCATGGCGTCGGCGACACCCGACGGCAAATATTCGCGCATCGTGGCATCGTTGAAGGGCGCGCCGGTGACCACTGCGCGTGCGGACGTGGATTTGATCATCACCGAGTACGGCGTGGCG
>SYEN01000568.1 GCA_005800795.1 Burkholderiales bacterium
AATGGCGTCGATCCACAGGCGTTGATGGAAGAATACGGCGCCGACATCGCGCGCTTTTTCATGATGTTCACCTCGCCGCCGGAACAAACGCTGGAATGGTCGGACAGCGGCGTTGACGGCTCGGCGCGCTTTTTGCGGCGGCTGTGGACGTTCGGTTACGACTTGGCGCAGAACAGCACGCCGCTCACCATCAAGCTCGACGGGGCGAACATTCCCGCAGCACTCGCCGACAGCCGCCGCGAAATTCACGCGGTGTTAAAGCAGGCCAACTACGACATCGCACGCCATCAGTTCAACACCGTCGCTTCCGCCGGTATGAAAATGTTGAACGCGCTGGAAGCGGCGCAAAAGAGCAATGCCGATGCCGCGTTGAAACAGGCGGTGCTGCGCGAAGGCTTGTCGCTGCTGCTGCGTTTGTTGTCGCCGATGACGCCGCACATCTGCCATCAACTGTGGCGCGATCTCGGCTACGGCGCAGACATCATCGACGCTGCATGGCCCAAACCTGACGCCGCCGCGTTGACGCAGGACGAAATTGAACTGGTGGTGCAGATCAACGGCAAAAAGCGCGGCAGTGTGCGCGTGCCGCGCGAGGCCGATGCCAAGGCGGTTGAAGGCATTACACTGGCCGATGCGCAAATCCGGCAGGCCATCGACGGCAAGCCGGTGAAAAAAGTGGTGGTAGTGGCAGGCCGGCTGGTGAATGTCGTTGTGTAATATATTGAATTAAAACAAATACTTACGAATCACCCTAATACGGCGCACAAACTGCTCGCGCGTCGCCTAAAATGCCAGCCATGACTCGCGCATTTTCTTTGTTGATGACGGCTACGCTGGCGCTGCTGCCACTGCTACTCGGCGGCTGCGGCTTTCAGTTGCGCGGCACCGCCAATCTGCCTTACGAGACGATGCATATCGCGGCAGCACCCACGTCGGCGGTCGCCAACGATATACGCCGCTCCATCGTGTCGGGCAGCAACACACGGGTTATTGCCGACCCGAAATCGGCGCAGGCCACGCTGCATCTGCTTGGCGAGGCGCGTGAGAAGGTGATTCTGTCGTTGTCCGGCGGCGGGCGCGTGCGCGAATTCCAGTTGCGTTACCGCATGGTCTATCGCGTCACCGACAAGGACAACAAGGAACTGCGGCCCACCACGCAGATTCTGTTGCATCGCGATTTGTCGTACAACGACGCCGATACGCTGTCGAAGGAATCCGAAGAAGCGCTGCTCTACCGCGACATGCAGAGCGACGCGGTGAGTCAGTTGTTGCGGCAGTTGCAGGCCGTGCCGCAAACGGCGGCGGCGCGTTAGCCACCCGCTGATTCTGCTTCCGTTTCCTGTTCCCGCCGCGCCATGCGCATTTCCACCGAGCAACTGGCGCAGCATCTCACCCGCGGCCTGAAACCGCTTTACACCGTGTTCGGTGACGAGCCACTGCTGTCACTGGAAGCCACCGACCGCATTCGCGCCAAAGCGCGCACCGATGGCTACGCGGAGCGCGAAGTGCTTACAGCAGAATCGGGATTCAAGTGGCCACAATTGGCAATGGCGGCACAGTCGCAATCGCTGTTCGCCACGCTGAAACTGCTGGAACTGCGCATTCCCAACGGCAAGCCCGGCGTCGAAGGCGCGGCTGCGCTGCAAACGTTTTGCACACACCTGCCGCCGGATACCGTGACGCTCATCTATCTGCCCGAACTCGACTGGCGCGCACAAAAGGCTGCGTGGTTTGAAGCGCTGGATACAAGCGGTGTCACCGTCGAATCCAAGGCGGTGACGCGCAAAGCGCTGCCGCAATGGCTGGCCGCACGTCTGCAGGCACAGGCGCAAACGGCGGATGCCGAAGCGCTGGCCTTCATTGCCGAGAAAGTCGAAGGTAATTTGATGGCGGCGTTCCAAGAGGTGCAAAAACTCGCGCTGCTGTTTCCGCCCGGCGCGATCAGCTTGGAGCACATCCGCGAAGCGGTGCTGGATGTCGCACGCTATGACGTTTTCAGCCTCGGCGAAACCCTGCTCGAAGGCGACGCGGTGCGCCTCACGCGCATGCTCGAAGGCCTGCAGGGCGAAGGCGCCGCGCCGCCGATGGCACTGTGGGCGGTGGCCGAAGAAATCCGCGCTATCGGCCGCGTGCTGGAGGCTTCGGCCTCGGGCCGCCCGCTGAATCAGGTCATGCGCGATGCGCGTGTATGGGGCGCCGCGCATCAAAACCTGATGCAGCAAAATGCCCGCCGCTTTACCGCCGCACAAGTCACGCAGGGCCTGCGCCACGCCGCCGCCATCGACCGCATGGTTAAAGGGTTGGCCAAGGGCGATGTATGGGATGAATTGCTGCGGCTGATGTTGCGGTTCTCACACAACCGAAAGGCGCCCGCCGCCGTTCGCGCGTAACCCGGGGCGCAGGCATGGCCAATTACGCCAACCCCTTGTTATTCAGGGTAAAATCATCCTATGGACGTGCAAACTTATGTGCATGGCGTAGGGCGGCAGGCACGCGCGGCGTCGCGTGTGGTTGCACGCGCGGGCACAGCGGCGAAAAACCGCGCGCTGACGGAAACCGCTGATGCCATCGAGCGTTCGTCGCCAGCGTTGATTGCGGCCAACGCGAAAGATATAACCGAAGCGCGCGCTAAGAAGCTCGCCGATGCCGCCATCGACCGCTTGACGCTCACGCCCAAGTCCATTGCGGCCATGGCTGATGGTTTGCGGCAGATTGCGAAGCTACCTGATCCCATCGGTGAAATCAGCGGCCTGCGTTACAGGCCTTCGGGCATACAGGTTGGGCAGATGCGCGTGCCGCTGGGCGTGGTCGGCATCAT